>NZ_CP174332.1:4177500-4350000 GCF_052468095.1 Microbulbifer maximicatervae (SeqCode) | reverse complement strand
ATACCGAGGAGTGCAATCGCGGGAGACACACGGCGGGTGCTAACGTCCGTCGTGGAAAGGGAAACAACCCAGACCGCCAGCTAAGGTCCCAAATATCAGTTAAGTGGGAAACGATGTGGGAAGGCCCAGACAGCTAGGAGGTTGGCTTAGAAGCAGCCATCCTTTAAAGAAAGCGTAATAGCTCACTAGTCGAGTCGGCCTGCGCGGAAGATATACCGGGGCTCAAACTGATAACCGAAGCTGCGGATGCTCTTAGGAGCATGGTAGAGGAGCGTTGTGTAAGCCGTTGAAGGTGGATCGGGAGGTCTGCTGGAGGTATCACAAGTGCGAATGCTGACATGAGTAACGATAAGGGAGGTGAAAAACCTCCCCGCCGGAAGACCAAGGGTTCCTGTCCAACGCTAATCGGGACAGGGTTAGTCGACCCCTAAGGCGAGGGCGAAAGCCGTAGTCGATGGGAAACAGGTTAATATTCCTGTACTCGCTATTACTGCGACGGAGTGACGGAGAAGGCTAGGCCAGCATGGCGATTGGTTGTCCATGTTTAAGGTTGTAGGCTGGGGACTTAGGCAAATCCGGGTCCCTAAGGCTGAGAACTGATGACGAAGCCCACTTAGTGGGTGAAGTGGTTGATGCCCTGCTTCCAGGAAAAACTTCTAAGCTTCAGGTAATAGTGAATCGTACTCTAAACCGACACAGGTGGTCAGGTAGAGAATACCAAGGCGCTTGAGAGAACTCTGGTGAAGGAACTAGGCAAAATGGTACCGTAACTTCGGGAGAAGGTACGCCGGTTTTGGTGATGGGACTTGCTCCCTAAGCTGAGGCCGGTCGAAGTGACCAGGTGGCTGCGACTGTTTATTAAAAACATAGCACTCTGCAAACTCGTAAGAGGACGTATAGGGTGTGACGCCTGCCCGGTGCCGGAAGGTTAATTGATGGGGTTAGCTTCGGCGAAGCTCTTGATCGAAGCCCCGGTAAACGGCGGCCGTAACTATAACGGTCCTAAGGTAGCGAAATTCCTTGTCGGGTAAGTTCCGACCTGCACGAATGGCGTAACGATGGCCACGCTGTCTCCACCAGAGACTCAGTGAAATTGAAATCGCTGTTAAGATGCAGTGTACCCGCGGCTAGACGGAAAGACCCCGTGAACCTTTACTACAGCTTTGCACTGAACTTTGAGCCTATTTGTGTAGGATAGGTGGGAGGCTTTGAAGCAATGACGCTAGTTGTTGTGGAGCCGTCCTTGAAATACCACCCTGGTATGTTTGAGGTTCTAACTCTGGTCCGTTATCCGGATCGAGGACAGTGTATGGTGGGTAGTTTGACTGGGGCGGTCTCCTCCCAAAGAGTAACGGAGGAGTACGAAGGTGCACTCAGCATGGTCGGAAATCATGCAATGAGCATAATGGTATAAGTGCGCTTGACTGCGAGACAGACATGTCGAGCAGGTACGAAAGTAGGTCATAGTGATCCGGTGGTTCTGTATGGAAGGGCCATCGCTCAACGGATAAAAGGTACTCCGGGGATAACAGGCTGATACCGCCCAAGAGTTCACATCGACGGCGGTGTTTGGCACCTCGATGTCGGCTCATCACATCCTGGGGCTGAAGCCGGTCCCAAGGGTATGGCTGTTCGCCATTTAAAGTGGTACGCGAGCTGGGTTTAGAACGTCGTGAGACAGTTCGGTCCCTATCTGCCGTGGGCGTTGGAGATTTGAGAAGAGTTGCTCCTAGTACGAGAGGACCGGAGTGAACGAACCTCTGGTGTTCCGGTTGTCACGCCAGTGGCATTGCCGGGTAGCTATGTTCGGACGGGATAACCGCTGAAAGCATCTAAGCGGGAAGCCTCCTTCAAGATAAGATCTCCCTGAGGCCTTGAGCCTCCTGAAGGGCCGTGGAAGACTACCACGTTGATAGGCTGGGTGTGGAAGCGTTGTGAGGCGTTGAGCTAACCAGTACTAATTGCCCGTGCGGCTTGACCATACAACAGAGATGGTTACTAACGACTAGCTAAGCTAGCGGATTGTGAGTTAGAGACATACGATCGCTTGCGGTGTATTACTACAGATTGTTTTACCGACTTATTTGGGGTTATCGCCGGTCAACAACATGACCGAGGCAAACAGCGATAACGCGGCAGGCCAAGCACTTTGCTTATAAGACCAACGCCAACCCAAGCCAGTTTGCCTGACGACAATAGAGTTGTGGAACCACCTGATCCCTTGCCGAACTCAGAAGTGAAACGCAACATCGCCGATGGTAGTGTGGGGCTTCCCCATGTGAGAGTAGGTCATCGTCAGGCTTCTAATCCGAAAGGGCCACCCAATAGGGTGGCCCTTTTTTCATGGCTGAAAAAATATTTTAAAGAAGCAAAAAACAAAAAACTAAGAAATGGAAGAAAGAGGGAGCAGAAAGTACTTAGTAAAAATTAAATAGAAAAAATAAAAGTAATCCTGAAAAACTTTAATGCTCAACTTTCTATTTAAAAGTCAGTCAGTAAATAAAAAAGAAAAAGCTAAAATTACTTGAGCACCTTAAACAGACGCTCTCCTAAAAAGCCTATAAAAATAGCTCTTTACCGATCTTCTCTCCAAACGCCTTTACACTCACTCAAAAAATAATCCAACAAAATAACTCTCGCAAAAACCAGAAAAGTACCCATACCACTCCCGTCAAAAATTAAATTTAGCCGGTAAAAATATCGGTGATTTTTTAGTCTCTGCAGTAATCCCCTGTAACCACGGGGCCTGTAGCCCGTTTATTAAAGTTATGCACAACTCTATCCAGACTTTCTGTTAGTAACACCTGGCTGTGGAAATCCGCGCAAAAAGTGCTGCTTTTTTACCCGCCTTTAATAGAGCCAAGCAACCACGGGGCTGGCCAGGGATATCCCGGAGTTATACACAGCTCTATCCATGGTTTCTGTTGGTAACAAAGACGCCATAAAACGGACATCAGTTATTAACAGTGTTATGAGCGATAAATCTGTGGATTACTGCGGCTGATTGGTACGCCAGTATGTGAGAGAAGAAAAGTTTGGGGATAAAAAAAGCCCCACTAGGTGGGGCTTTAAAAATATCATCTGTATCTTTTATTTATTCAGAGGCAGTAGGAACTCGGCCCAAGTCTCCTTCCATTTCTGTGGTCAGGAAAGACATTACAACCCAGGCCGCTACATTCTGGCGCAGATTCTCAGGGTCGACTTTATCCAGGGTATCGTTGGGTGTGTGGTGATAATCGAAATAGTCGGTGCCGTCCTGGTATAGACCAAAGGCTGGCACACCGCGCGCAACAAACACACTGCTATCTGGGCCACCGTAAGATTCATTATTTCCGCGCTCAATACCCAGGGGGGCGAGGAGTTGCATCATTTGATCTGCAATATCAAATTTGCTCTCAGGGAGACGGGTATCGAAACGCCAGACTTTCCCTGCTCCAAAGTCTGATTCGGAGACGGCAATAATATTGTCCAGCTCTTTTACGTGTGCCTCAACATATTGCTTAGCACCTACCAATCCGATTTCCTCTGCACCAAACAGCACGACTCGCAAGGTACGACGGGGGCGCTGTGGCAGCTCAGCAATTAGACGTGCAGTTTCCATAACAATGGCAACCCCAGCTCCGTCGTCCAAGGCCCCGGTGCCTTCATCCCAGGAATCCAGGTGCGCACCGATAATCATGACTTCTTCAGGTTGCTCACGGCCAGTAATCTCACCGATGACATTAAAAGAGGGGCCGTCATTCAGTCGCTCAGTTTCAACATCAAGTTTTACCTGGACTGGCTTGCCGCGTTGGAGCATAGCCTCGAGCAGGTTTGCATCAGGAGCGGAAAGTGCGAGTGCAGGAACTGGGTTTTCCACATTATCAACCGACATCATACCGGTGTGGGCAAATCGGTCTGAGTCGGTTCCTACGGAGCGCAACAGCATGGCAGCAGCCCCTTTTTCAGCGGCAGCGCGCATTCCCAACTTGCGACCTTGCGCTGCAGGGCCGTAGCCTTCTCCCGTGCGCGCTCTCTCCATACGCTTATTGATAAAAGCGATTTTACCTTTCACTTGGCTGGCCGGGGCCTTCAACAGGGCCTGCACATCGGGAAACTCGATAATTTCCGCTGTTAACCCTCCCTCAGGAGTGGCGGCGCCATAGCCGAGGGAGGAGACAACTAGTGGCTGGGGGAAAGGGGATATGACTTCGGCGTGAGCATGGCCACGAATCCAGCGGGGTACCTCAATTTGCTCGGTATAGACGCGATCAAAGCCAAATGCCTTCATTTTGTCTTGTGCCCAGGCAACGGCTCTTTCATCGCCCTCAGTGCCTGTCCGTCGTGGTCCAACCTCTACGGTCAAAGACTCTACGATACTGTAGGCGTCGGAGCTTTCCAGTGCCCGGTCACGTAATACTTCCGCCACAGATACATCTTCCTGTGACAGAGGGGCTGCCTGGGCTATTCCCAGTGCCATGGTAGTGATCAGTCCCCCGGTAAGGGAAAGCAGTGGTTTCAACATCGGTCTATCCTTTGTTAATACTCTTCGGTCTTAAGCTTTTGGCTCGTTATTTGATGAGGCCGCGATCAGTTGCTCGCGAATTTCACGTAACGTATGCAGGCCTTTTTCTGTAAATAAGTAGGGCGGTTCGCCAGTATATTCGCTGTCTTCAATACTGAGGCAACGTTGTCGCATCTCTTCAAGCTTTGGGTCGTGTCGCATTGGGCAGGCGAGGAGTGCTCGCCATTCAGTATCGCTGGCTTGCCCGGTGATTACATCTTCAAGGCCCTTAACAAAACTGCCTCGGTCCATTCGAAATCTGGGTCTGCGCAGGTGCATAAGAACCCAAACCACAATAACAAAGGCAATGAAAGAAAGAATAAGCGTTGCCAGCCAGGTCACGATATCAATCCTCCACTAATAGTTTTATTGCCACAGCAATGGTGGCAATAATGATTACCGGTTTGATAATACTGGCACCTCTTGCAATCACGAGGTTGGAGCCGAGACGAGCTCCTACAACCTGGGCAAAAGACATAGCGATAGCGAGCAATAGAAAAATATGGCCTCCAGCGATAAAAATTAGCATAGAGGTCACATTGGTAGCGAGCACAATAGGTTTTGTTGATGCCGTAGCCGCACGCATATTGTAGCCGAGTAGCGCTGCGAAGGCGGCTGCACAGATAGACCCCATCCCAGGGCCAAAGAAGCCCCCGTAAAAGCCGAGCCCACCGCCAACAACTAGATTAAAAGTAACGTTACTGATTCTGGGTTTTGAGTCAATGTCGGAAATGCGAGGGGACAGAATAAAGTAGAGGGCAATAGCAATGAGCAGGATGGGAAGTAAGGTATTGAGACCAGCCTCCCCAAGTGAAGCGACTGTTAAGGTGCCTAGGCAAGAACCGATAATTGCAGCAAGTAGTCCTGGCCAGAGGGGGCGTAAATTCAACTGGCCTTTTTGCAGGAAGTTAATGGTGGATGATAGGGTGCCAAAGACGCTTTGAAACTTATTGGTACCGAGAGCATCGAGTGGGGGAATGCCGGCCCAGAGTAAAGCGGGGAGGGTGATTATTCCCCCTCCCCCGGCGATCGCACTGACAAAGCCTGCGGTAAAGGCGATTACTGTCAGTATCAGGTAGGTATAAGTAGAAAGCTCACTACTTAACTGTATCACGAGTGGACTGGTTACCCCTTTTCAAGAGTACTTTCATTATCGTGGTAATACCCCTGATACTTGCTAAAGCGCTTTTGGATCTCTGCCATATCCTGTTCCAGATCACCGATAGGCTGGTACAGGGAGTCAATGCAAATACGCTTATTGGGAAAGTCCCAGGCAACAAGCAAAATAGGAACTTGAGCGGTATAGGAAATCCTTAAAAAACCGTTCTTCCAGCGCCCTACTTTTTTGCGGGTCCCCTCGGGAGTAATCCCCACCCACATTTTTTCATTTTCCCGGTAACTCGATGCAACTTGTAGAGCGATATTACCTGCGGCGCGCCTATCGGTAGGAACACCTCCAAGCCACATAAATAGTCCTTTAAACGGGAAGAAAAAAGCTTCCTTTTTCATGAGCCAGGAAATTTTAATACCCAATGCCATAATAAATGGCATGGCAACCACAAAATCCCAATTGGATGTGTGGGGAGCCAAAGCCACCATGACTTTTCTTTCTGGAGGGATTTCCCCATCCATTCGCCAGCCGAGCACCTTGATTATCAACTTGCCAATAGCTTTGGTGATGCGATTGCCCAGCCGAGGTACTTCATTGGGTACTTCAGTAGGTATTTCTACAAACTGACTCATTATTTGCCTCTTTCTTACTGCTGTCACACTAAGGTTTCAGCAAAGGTACTTAGCCTTGCTGCTTTAGTGTTCCCGCGTGGCATAAAAGCGAACTTCCGGATAGCGCTCTTCAGCCAATTGTAAATTAACGCGCGTCGGTGCCAGGTAGGTCAGGTGTCCGCTGCCATCGAGTGCCAGGTTGGTACTGGCCTTGCGCTTGAAATTCTCTAGTTCTTTGGCACTTTCACTATCTACCCAGCGCGCAGTGTTCACGTTGACGTTTTCGTAGATGGCTTCAACTTTGTATTCGTCTTTTAATCGGTAAGCGACTACTTCGAACTGTAGTACACCAACTGCGCCCACGATAATGTCGTTGTTATCCAGCGGGAAAAATACCTGGGTGGACCCCTCTTCAGAAAGCTGCTGAAGCCCTTTTTGTAATTGCTTTAATTTGAGAGGGTCTTTTAAACGTATGCGACGGAATAGCTCCGGGGCGAAATTGGGAATGCCGGTAAATTTCAGTGCTTCGCCTTCGGTAAAGGTATCGCCGATCTGGATAGTACCGTGGTTGTGCAAACCAATAATATCGCCGGCAATGGCCTCTTCTACGTGGGTTCGATCGCCAGCCATAAATGTCACCGCATCGGCAATTTTTACATCCTTGCCAATGCGCACATGCTTCATTTTCATACCGCGATTGTAGGTGCCGGAGCAGACACGCATAAAGGCAATTCTATCGCGGTGTTTGGGGTCCATATTCGCTTGGATCTTAAAAACAAAGCCGGAGAATTTATCTTCGCTGGGCTCTACTTTTCTCTCTTTGGTTTCCCGGGATTGGGGTGAGGGCGCCCATTCAACGAAACCATCGAGCATTTCCCTTACGCCAAAGTTACCCAAGGCCGTACCGAAAAATACCGGGGTCAGTTCACCGGCAAGATAAGCTTCCTGGTTAAACTCATGAGTGGCTCCACGAACCAATTCAATCTCTTCCCGAATATCCTCGGCGTACTCGCCAAGTAGTGCGTCAGCCTCAGCGGAGTCCAGACCCTTAATTTGAATATCATCGGGAATTCTGTGGCCCTGACCCTGGGAGAATACATGGATGGTATCGGTGTAGAGGTTATAGACCCCCTTGAAACCTTTTCCTGAACTCAAAGGCCAATTGATAGGGGCAGCCTGGATATTCAGAACTTCTTCAATCTCATCCATTACCTCGATCGGGTCGCGAATATCCCGGTCGAGTTTGTTGATAAATGAGAGAATCGGCGTTGTTCGCAAGCGGCACACATTCATCAACTTGATGGTGCGGTCTTCCACACCTTTGGCCCCGTCAATCACCATCAGTGCGGAGTCGACGGCGGTGAGTACCCGGTAGGTATCTTCAGAGAAGTCTTCGTGTCCCGGTGTATCCAGTAGGTTTACAGTCCTCTCTTTGTAGGGGAACTGCATAACGGAAGAGGTAACAGAAATACCGCGTTCCTGTTCCATCGTCATCCAATCAGAGCGTGCGTGGGGACCTTTTTTCCCCTTAACGGAGCCCGCTTGCTGGATTGCATTCCCGAACAAAAGAAGCTTTTCGGTCACGGTTGTTTTACCGGCGTCCGGGTGGGAAATGATAGCGAAAGTTCTACGTCGTTGAAATTGTTGAGAAAAATCTTTATTCACTTAGATTTAACCTTATCTGTGTACGCCCCTGTGTACACATATTGAAATATACCCCAAGGCCGAATCCGAAACGCCGAATTATACCAAATTGGCCTCTGGTTTTGCTCATGGGTGGTGACTAATGAATACTAACTGGTCAGATTAGGTGGTTCCAATAGGATGGGTGGGCTTTTGGCTGTGTACATGTGCGGTCGCTGGAGTGGGTCTTTCTCAAGATTTCAGGCTTAGATCCGCTGATTAGTTTGTACGCTAGTTGTTTTGTATTGATATGACAGTATTGACATTTGATGACAGTGTAGGGTGGAATGACTAAGGACTTGTTGAAAGTCTTTACACGTCATTTTCAAGGAGCATTGAGATGGAATTTAAACGGAAAATTATTCTTACCGGAGCACTGCTTGTATCTGTAGCGCACTCCGTACCAGCATTAGCATCTACATTATCAACTAGCATAGAACTCAAAAATAATACGTCATCTGATAATGTGCTCATTAATGGTACAAATACGACCGGCTTCATTTCTCCATTGTTTCCGGCCCCGGCAGCTGCTAACAGTTCGACTTTCCATACTTCAACTACTAACGGCTTAGCGGATGCTGGAGTATTAACCTATCAATCATGTAGGTTTAATTGGTCGGTAATCCAGATGAGTGGCTATTATCAATTCTCAATCGGCGCAACCCCCTCATCAAAGTGCAGTTCTGATGTATTGGTTCAGAATGTGTTTACTGGGGAATACAAGATAAGATTTAACATCGACGCTTAAGGGAAGTGTCAATCCTTAGCGAAGGCGAGTAGTACCTGCCATCGCTAAGGATGAGGTGAGGAGCATCTAAGCAGCTTCTGGGATTGAAATCTGGGCTTCCCACTGTTCAACATCATCAATCGCCCAAAGGTTGTGACTACCAGATGCTTTGATTCGTGGTTTGGGGAATGGGTTGGTTTCTCTGTTTACCCATCTAAAAATAGTGCGGCTTGAACAGCGGTAGCGCTTACTTAAATCCTTGGTTGACCAATATCCTTTAATCATCAGATTTTCCTTTCTCGTTGTTTCTTGAAATCAAGTTGCTTATCTCTGCACCAGGGCAAACCCTTGGCCGTTGCGTTTGAGTGCGCCTGCCTGTTGCAGGGCGTCGAAAACGGGTTTAACGGTTCTGTATCCGCCGGTGATGTCGTTGCTGATGTTGCGCAACACTGGCTCATTACCGAATTCACCGGCGCGGATACGTTGGGCGAGTTCCTGTTGTTTCTCGCTGAGGTGTGCGGTGTAGGCTGGCTGTTGTTCTACTGTTTCGTGCTGTTGCAACAGCGTTGCAGACCGTTTACCAACCGTTGCAGCTGCGTTAAACGCTAGTAACGCAACCAATCCCACTATGTCTGTGATGATCGCTAGGGCGAGGAAGCCGATATGCTGAACCTTTGCCGGGTCTGCGTTGAGGGTGTTCGCCAAGCTGCTGAAGGCGCTGTGGGTGCTGGGTGTCTGTTCGATTGTGGATAGCTTTTCTATGAGCTGCGTGCGCTTAGCTTCCAATGTGGATAACTGTGCAGCGGTATCAATAGCACGCTGGCGGTAGCCGTTGTTGGCGTCGGTATTGATCAAGCCGTTTAGGGTGTTTATCTGCTGTTGCAAACTGTTTAACTGTTGTTGCAACACTTGGTATTCCTGGCTGTTACGGGTGCTGCGTTGTTGCTGTTCGTCGCTGTGGGTGGCGAGGAATCCGACCGTTGCAACAATGCTGATTACTACCAGCAGGGGCCAAAGGCAGAGTAGGGCATAGCCACTGGCCTGGCCCTGGCTGCGCAACCAAAGGCCCAGCGGGGCGAAGCTGAACTTGCACAGCTCCAGGGCCACCGCAGTAGCACCGGCCACCACCTGCCCGCCGAGACCTGCGGGCATGGATATCCACAGCTGCACAGTAAACGCGAGGCTGGTGCCGCAGAAGATTAGGGCGGCGATACCGGTGAGGGATTGCCAGAGTTTCATTGCTGGCCCCTTAAGCTGCTGCCGGTATGGCAATGGCTGGTTGCATATTTGCCCGCACTAATGCTTCAGCTATTGGAGGGCAGACTGAATTCCCGCACTTGGCCACCTGCTGGGTTTTAGTGATGCGAGCTCCAGTTGCATCCCTGTCGATAATGTAATTCTCAGGGAAATCCTGCGCACGGTAGAGCTCCCTGGGCTCAAGCATTCGCATGCCGATATCAACAATGCGGTAGGGAGCTCCATGAACGGTTACCAAGCCAAAGCGGTCTCTGCTGGTGACAGTGTGTAGTGGCTCATCCATGCCCGTTCCTACAGAGTTGCCGAAATACTTCACCAGAAACGCTGCTACCAGTGCGTGGTGGTCAACGGTCGTCACGGTGCTCAGTGGCTGGGTCATTGCCAGACCTGGCCCGTTATAATTGCCACCGTAGTGCTTCGCTAAAAATGCAGCGCATAAGGCAAAACGGTTTTCAGTGGTTTGAGTGGCCAGCGGTTGGTCCATAGTTCGTCCGCGAGCCTGGTTTCCTTTGTCGCCGTAGTAGGGTTGGATATACGGAGCTACCAGGCAATGTTCTTGCTTGCTGGTGACGGTGGTTAGCGGTTCATTGAGTCGGTACTGCATACCGTCACCGCTCCAGCCTGTGTGTCCAATGCGCACGATAAAAGGCTCAGGATTTTCGATGACAAACCTCTGCACTCCACGGGCAATGCGGCGCAAGGTATTTTCCGCTAATGGGCGTTTGCGCTCGAAAATACTAGGGCAAGGAATATTCCAATCAATGCAGTCTGCGGCTGTACGATAGGGGATTAGGCCATCGCCATGAGTTGGTTCAGGCCAGATGATGGGTTTGCCATCACAGCGAGCAATTAGGAATAGTCGTTTGCGTGAAGTAGGTGCGCCGTAGTCGCAAGCGCGGAGCTCGTGGTGCTCTACCTGGTAGCCAAGACTGATTAGCTGTTGTTTCCAGCTACGGAAAGTCTGGCCTTTGCGCTTTTTACAGGGGCGTCCATCCTCGGCTAAAGGTCCCCAGGTTTGGAACTCCTCGACATTCTCAAGCATGATTACACGAGGGCGCACGGTTGCCGCCCAACGGATCACTACCCAGGCCAACCCCCGAATCTTTTTTTCTACTGGTCTGCCACCTTTGGCTTTGCTGAAGTGCTTACAGTCAGGACTAAACCAAGCGAGGCCGACAGGTTGTCCATTGGTTGCTTTGCGTGGATCTACATCCCATACGCTCTCGCAATAATGGCGTGTTTGCGGGTGGTTCACGGTGTGCATGGAAATAGCTTGAGGATCGTGATTAATCGCGATATCTACTGGGCGTCCTAAGGCAGCTTCTATCCCTGTGCTAGCTCCGCCGCCACCGGCAAAGCTGTCTACCACCAGCTCATCAAAATTAAATCCAATTTGTGGATCTGTGCGAAACTGATGAATATCCGACACTACGCTGCTCTCCCTTTTTCCTGCTTACGATTCGGTAGAATCTCTGCCTGCCAGCCGTGGTCTGTGTAGTGATTGGGGTTGGCTTTGTTTTTAATGGTGTCTAATTCCGGGCGCACTAATTCGGCTAGGTCATTAAGGCGGACGCCGTAGGCTTCGAACTCGGTCGAGTCTTTGTAGAAATCGCCTTCAGGGGTTTTGCACTCCACAAATACTGTTACCAGCCAGTGGTGTTGCCAGTTCAATATTTCATGCTGGTAATCAGCGCGGGCGATATCGCCCACGGCGCCCCGTTGGCGGCGGTGGGTGATCATTAAAATAGGATCGCCATCGGTATCCAGGCCGGTACTGCTGCGCGCGGTGAGGATTAAACCGGGTAGCCAGCGGTTTACCCGGCGGGCGTGTAGGGCGCGTTGGCTCATGGGCTTGCGGGGTTTACGTTTGGGCACTGCTTTCTTCCTTTGGTGGGTGTCCTGCGCAGCGTCCAGTAGAGTCCATGTTTTGCGTTGTGAAGCGATGCGGGTAGATTTCCCTGTCTATACCCTCTTGATGCTCCTCATAGATTTCACGTAACTCCAACCCTTCACGCAGAAGTTCCAGCGCCTCGGCTTTAACTTTCTGTGCCTCGGATTCACAGCCCTTAAAATGGATTTCTATTGAAACTGCCTCGACTGCTTGAATGCATAGTCCCAGCTGCTCACTGCCAAGTTGCGGAGCAAGAAGTCCGTAATATTTAATTTTTTTAAGCTTTGCCTTTTGTGCTGGTGTCATCACGTCACTCCCCCATTCCGTCGATGTTTTCCTCTGTGAAGTCGTGTGGGGTGAACTCATTGCTGAAAGGGATAAGTACAGCGGCTATCGCGCGGACCTTTACCCCATATACGCGACTGTTTTCCCCAGTTGTTTCAAGCACCCAGCCACCAGGGACGCGAACAAAGATCCGGCCATTTATTTCTATGCTTTCCCCTAAGCCCATCCCGTAAAGAGCCTTTCTCTCCTCGATTTGCCGCTGCTCATGTTCCTGTTGCCACTTTTGCTCCTGCTCATGTTGGTAGGCTTCCAACTCTTCCCTGTTAGCCTCGAATCCCTCCGTGTCATAAAGATCCCAGCAGGGATCTTTTTTCCAATCCTGCTTTAGCTTTTCTACCTCTGCTGCAGAGCGCCTAGATACCGCATGTTCTGTTGTCATCACTTCACTCCCCATTCCATTGATGTTCTTCTACCCACTTAGCCCGCACTGGGCGGGCTTAGAAAGTTATTGGCTGTGGGTCAGGCGGCGTTTGGTTCTGGGTGAGGGCAATCTGAGGGTTTGTCCTCGGTGATTTTTTTATCGTCGATACGATAAATTTTTGCGGTGTCGGTTTTCTTGTCGAAGATCTGGGCCCAGTGTGTGAACAGCTCCTGTTGGGCAATGCGCTCTACCTCTTGGTAGGCTTCTTCTTCAGTGGCGTAGGAGCGTTTGAAATCTTTGATGCCACCCATCATTAAGTTGTAGGTGCCAGTGAATAGTGCGAATCTTTTCATGGAGTTCTCAAATTAATTAAAATTGGGCTCCGTACTGGCAGCCCTAACGGTTACAGCTGACTGATGCGCCCGGGGCGCGGGTAAATTTTTAACTAGCTTCGGGTACGGTTTGTTTTTCGATAAGGTCGCGCATCCAAACCATGCCGTTAGATGTAACTTTGGTATTGATGTAGGGCACCGCCACTGGCCCGCGTTTGTATTGAGCGTTTTGTGCAACGAGCAGGCCCTGCGTGGTGGCGTACTTGGTGGGTGAATTGCGCATGGGTTCATGGCTGTGCAACAGGCCGTTATTCCGCATGAGTTCCATTAATTTATTTCTACCCATTCCCAACAGGCGGGCGGCTTGGGTGATGGTGAAAAGTTTTTCTCTGTTCACGCTGCCTCCTGATTTTCTTGTTGTGGGGCTTGGCCTTGGATGGCTTCGGAAAGTGCGGCGACTTGTTCGCGCATACTTACCATTTCAACTTCTTGCAGCTTCACCTTGGCCTGCAGTTCTTCGTATAGCTCTAAGATTCGGCTGAACTCGTTCATCAGACTGCTCTGACCTTTGCGGCGGCTTCACCGGCTAGGCCGAAATAGGCTGAGCCGTCCTCATAGTCGTCTGGCACAAATACGCCACAGCTTGCACGGGACTGTTTGAGCAACACCATAAACATCCAGCCTTCTTCCTCAGTGAGGGAGGTGCCGTATAGGGCATTAAATGCTGATACGGTTTTGGCCATGGTGCGTTCGCCGCCTTCGCTATCGCGTTGCTCTGCGCGATCGCGCATATGCTGAGCGCCTTTTTCCAGAAAGGTGGGGGCGCTGTAATCCGGTGGAGAAAATTCGCTTGTGCTCATGCGGCTTGGCTCCCGTTTATTTGAAATTCCAGATGGTCGACTGATTCGATGTAGGCTTTTGCGCGCTTACGGCTATCAGTGAAGGCGTTTTGTATGGCTTGGTCTCGGGTTATTCCCCAGCCTATAGCTAGGCCTGAATGTGGGATCGGGTCGCTGTGAACATTGAGTACAGCTTTGAATTCGATGCCGCCGCCGATGCGGTGGCTAGTTATTGCTCCTATAGGTTTTCCCTGTAGTTCAACGGTTTCCTTGGAGAGTGCGGGAAGATGGGATTTTGCTTCTCCCTCGCTAACGTCCTGAGTAATAAATTCAAGGTTATTCATGCGGCATCACCTCCAAACGGTGGCCAGTTGTTATTGGCTGGCTTTGTAAAGGTTTTGGGTTGCACTAAACGGATGTGCGCTTTGTGGACGGCGTTGGCAATATCGATGCGGCGCTTGAGGCGGTCGATATTGTTTTTACTCATCGCCGTGGGGTGTACAAACACGGTGGCGGTCATGCGATTCCCTCCCGGTTGTTTCGGATGGTTTGTGAGGTGAGGCGGCGTTGGAATCGGGTGCGTAGCTGTTCTTGCTCTGCGCCAATTCCGCTGACAATCGTGGCGATCAGGACGAATTGAATTAATCCGTGCTTTATGGCTTTGGCCACGGCGTCGGTGCTGTTGCGGGCGTGCAGTTTGTAGAAGCACTCGGCGAGCAGGTTGCTGACGTTGGTGACGGAGCACTGCATAGCCTGGGCGGTTTCCCGGTTTGAGAGCCCTCGGGCGCGATGTGTTAGCGCTTCCGCTTGGCGTGGTGCTAGTTGTCGGAACTCCGTTTCGGTGTGCATTTGGGTGCCCTGTCCTTGGTTTGCATGAAGACAGTAGCCGAAAGTTAATGTGTTCGTCAATAGCCGTAAGTTAATACTAGGGACTGTAGTGGTGTGGTTTGTCGTGAGGAGCAAGTAACTTATTGAATATCAATGGCGCTAGGAGTGGCTGCCAGAAAGGGATAATGGCTCTATCTAATTTTGAGCTTGAGCGGAATATTGTCGCTTTATGAAGAATTTAGCGCCAATGGAGGCTGCGAGCTTCTGCTTAATTGGGCAAGCAGCCAATGACTAGCGCATGTACAGGGTTCTTTTATGTAGCTGTTATATAGTTTCAGGAAACTCTTCAGCTAGATTATTTGCGGCTTTCTTATTTTGACGTTGGGCAATTATACTTCGAGATTCTCTGTAATCTCTGGCTTCAGCGGTTTTAATAAATTCAGCATTTGGATATTCCCTTTTAACTACTCTTTCAATATCCGAAAGGGATACACGGAAGAACTCTTTTCTTGTATTAACTAAATTGAGTCTTCTTTGATCAAATACCTTATGAAGTTTGTTTTCTAGCGCCGGAGCATTGTCTGAAAAGATCATGGCGTGGACATCAAAGGTGAAGGGGACACTAGCATCACCAAGCTCTTTGACCCGATCATTTGGTTCTAGTCGTCTGGTCATTCCAATTTTATATACATGCGCACCAAATGATCCTACATTTGAAATAACATATACGTGCCCTTGTTTAGTTTGTTCTGCCATAGATTTGGCGCGTTCAGATTTTTTATGGGCCTCTGTGAGTTCTTCGTTTAGCTTGGCTATTTTTGCGTTAAGGTTTTCAAGTTTACTTCCTGTGGCTTTTTCAGCCTCTTTCTTTGCTTTGTCTAATAATTTTTTATACTTATCCTCCTCTTTGAGAGATCTTTCCATCTCTTGTTCTAGTTTTAACTCTTCTCGCATTTGGCGTTTAATTTCTTGCTGCTCTTCCTTTTCTTTTTGCTTCTTATCTTTGTATTCATAGGCTAGTCGTAGCTCTTTAAGCTTTAGGAGGTAGTACTCATGTGAGATAACTATAGAGTTAGATTGATTCATTTTGTTTATGGCGTCATAGGCAGCTTCTATTCGCTTTTCCATTCTGTCAACATTATTCCAGGTTGTATTGGAAATTGCGGAGTCGCATTCATTATTAAAAGCTCTGGCAGTTAACTTGATGGCCCGATTAGTCATCGTTCTGCCTTTCGCTTTGCTTCCTTCTACAGTCCACTGGGTGTTGCAATATATTGCCTTTTTAGAAGAAATTAAGCCTTTTTGTTCATTTTTTATATGGCCTATTTTCTGCTTGTATACCTCTGATGTGTCAAAGTCAAAGTGAGGTTTGTAGAATCCTAACTCAGCAAGCTGGATTTCCTCGTCATAGATGGCAGCTTTCTTGATTAGCTTGTTTAGTATTTCTCTTTTTTCTTTATAGTTTTGTATAAGGGTTGCTGTTTCAGTGGATATTTTTTGTTTCTCTTTTTTAGCTTTTTCAACTTCTTCATCAATATTTATTATTTTTGAATACTTCTGTTTAATTTTTTTAAGCTGTAGGTAAATTTTTGTTGTTACCACTGAAAGTGCTATAAGGGTCGCAATTGTTATGGATATTCCGATAATTAGCTGTTGCTCCATTTGACTCTATCCTTAGTGCAAGATGCAAAATCGACTATGTTCTATTTTTTTGTTCACTTGAGGTGAAAGTGCAGAGAATTAGAAATATATCTAATCGGATAGATGTGAAGCAACAAAGTTATTTCATTTGTTGCTTTTTGATTGAGGTGAATTTCGGCTTGGGGGAGGCTATGTCACAAGTTAAAGTGACTTTTGTACATCTGTGCTAATTGCGAAGGTGTTAGTCTGGGGTGTAGGAACCAAGTATGACGCCGCAAAAGCTAACATCCATATCCGTGATATCCATTGATGGATAGCTGGGATTGATTGGCCGTAAGAAAGTGCGACCCATATCTTCGGCATAAATCTTGAAGGTAACTTCGTCATTAAGCTTGGCTATAACTCGACAACCATTAGTGAGAGGTTTGTCAGGGTCAACAAATATAATGGTTCCTTCAGGGTAAGATCGTTGGCCTGGGTAGGGGCTTGTCATGCTATCGCCATTAACACGTAGAGCGTAGGCTCGGTCAGAGTGTGTTGCTGGGCAGGGCAGCCAAGCTTCGGCTTCACTCGGATCAATTAAGTCTAGAGCTTCACAAAAGGCTCCAGCTTGTACCCAGCTAATCAGGGGGATTCTCCCTTGAATCCTTGGTCCTTGGGTAACATTGCTTCCCTCCTTAGTGTTTCCTTCACCTGGTCCTTTACCAGTACCGGTGAGAAGCCAATCAACAGAGACACCAAGCGTTTCTGCAATTCGTTTGGCTGTACTCATTCGTGGCAGCTTCTCTCCATTGCGGTAGCTCCATATCGTTACGGTGCTTACCTCAAACAGGCGCGCCAATGCCTCCTGCGTATCTTCCACGCCGGCATGAGTAACCGCCTGCTTGAATCTCTTTGCAAAGTCTGGATGTTTCATGGCGACATATTAGCTATAAGTTAATTAATTATCGGCTATTGATTTCCGGTAGCTGAAAGTTAATACTCTAGCTTCTGATGACAAGGAGCAGCAGCAATGGTGCAGGAAACGACAGACTCTGCCCTAGATATCGCTATCAAACTGGTCGGATCACAGGCCAACCTTGCAAGGGCGATAGGGGTAACCCCGGTCTTTGTCTCCCAGATGCGTAATGGATTAAAGGCGATACCGCCAAAGCTTTGCTCAAAGATAGAGCTAGCTACTCAGAGGAAGGTTTCCCGGGCGTGTCTTCGGCCTGATGTCTTTGGGCCGTTGGATGATCTAGTTGAGGAGCAAGCCATGCCAGAAGTTCAGCAGGCAAGTTAAGGCTGTGCGGGTTCGTTTCAGAAACCAGAATAACGATCATTTTCAATTCCCCATTTTATTGTCCTGCCATTCTGCGGTTTTTGATGATCGGGATTAATTCATTGCGGTATATGGGGATTTATACAGGGTGTGTCAGTTACCCAAGAAAGGGCCGGTGAGGGACGCCAATCCGGCCCGCTTTGAAGACTGCGGGAAAGACCGCTGACAGTCGGGAAAGACCGGCACTCAGAATTATTTAGTCCCCGCCGTTCGGAATAGGGCAGCAGCGTGGGGACTTTAAGAGCGGCACGACACGACCACGGGAAACCCTATTTGCATCGTGGAGAAACAGCGCCAAGGGCCTGAAAAACCCTGAGCCGGTGGAAGACCGGCACTCATTTCTCTGCGCTTTGGGCGTCTCTGTAGGGTTTTGTTCGCCGTGCGCGAATAGTGAAATCAAGGATAGGTAAAAACAATATGACCCATTCATTATTTTTCTGGGGGGCTGCTGCATGATTCGTCGAAGTGCTCGGCCGTCTTCAAATTACTTGGTGGTCTCAAATTCCGTTGTGTGTGATCGCCGTATTTCATTCGCTGCTGGCGGCTTGTTGCTGCATTTGTTGTCGAAGCCGGATCATTGGGAAGTCTCCCCCTCGGCACTGGCCAAAGAGGCTCAGGAGGGCAGGGACAAGATCTACAAGCTGCTGGGTGAGTTAATCGATGCTGGTTATTGCCAGCGAATTACTCGGCGTGGTGAGCGGGGAAAAATAGTCGGTATGGACTATGAAATCTCGGATATGCCGCGAAATGCTGATCCACTTCCTGAAAACCCGGATACGGATTTACCGGATACGGATTTACCGGATACGGATTTACCGGATACGGATTTACCAGATACGGGTTTACCGTATCCGGATTTGCCGACACAAGAAAGTAAAGAAACTAAGAAAGTAACCACTCTAGAAAATAACCAGAGAGAGAGCGGTCAGGGTGGTGCCCTTGCTGTCCGTCAGGAACCTGCCCCGCCATCGAAGCGTGGTACCCGCCTTCCCGATGACTGGCAGTTAACCCAAGAATTTTACGATGAGGCGGCCAAGACGCGGCCAGAGGTGATGCATCAGATCTACGACATTGCGGCTAGCTTTGGTGATTACTGGAAATCTCAGTCGGGCAAGCAGGGAGTGCGGCGTGATTGGTTGGCGGTGTGGCGTAACTGGGTGAGACGCGAAAAGTTTATTCCACCGCAGCGTGTAGCGCCCCAGCAGCGAACACGGGACCGGCCAATCGGTGAAATGCTGACAGACACTGGCTGGTAAACACGGATTTTCAAGGAGCGATGCTATGACCGTTGTGACCCTCATCGAGGCGAAAGAGCGAATTATGACAACCGCTGCGAGTAGACCCTTAGCGGTATTTCGCACGGATAACCCTCGCCAAGTGGATTTGGTGTTTGCCCATACGGTGGTGACTCAAAATAAAATTCGGCAGGTGCATGAGGATTATTTGGGGACTTTCCACCGGGATAATTTGCATGTGGCGAGAAAGGTTTTTCAGGAGCATTTCGATAGTTTTCAGCAGGCTGCGTGATAGGGCGCGGTTGGTAAGTTAGTTGGTCGGGGAGAGGGTATTCGTAATGTCAGAACTAGGTATTCGTGAGCTATTGTGGGAGTGGGCTAGGGCATATCCTGAGAGGGCGGGGGATTCTGTGTCCTGGCCTCGTATGGCGGCATTTCACAAGGGGATGGTTTGTGAGGGGCAGGTGATACCCGCACTAATCAACTGGGATAGGGCAGACAGGATGGATGCTGTGGTGCTGGCCTATTTGAATGCAATTGCTCGACGCCGGGACAAGGAGAAAGCGGAGTTGGAGGGGTTGGTTTTTTGGTTGAGATATTATTACCGGTGGGAAATGCAGGACGTGTGTAAAAAGCTCGGTCAGGGTAAAACCTGGGTGGTGAATATGTGTCGAGTAATTGAGGGAACGATTGAGGCATTTTATTTGGCGCGAGATGCTGCATAACTGGGTTTTAATTCAGTAGGTGGGTGTTGACAGTGCGCACGTGCGCACACTAATATCTGCAACGCTGCCGAGTTTTGTGATTCGGCGAACAGAATACCCCCCATAAACCGGCCCTTGAGCCGGTTTTTTTGTGCCCGAAATCCGGGAGCTAAAACCTCATGTTTGAATTAACGCGATTCGCCTATGGGCCAGATGCCACATTGGGGCGGCTGAGAGTGCGCGACTGTGTGTTTTATACGGTTGAGCGCCCTTGGTTGGGAAATCGCCCTTTTGAGAGTTGTATCCCCGAAGGTATTTATTCTTGTGAGGCGTATAGCTCACAGCGATATCCCAATGTGTGGGAACTGTTGGATGTTCCTGGGCGTTCAAAAATATTAATCCACACGGCTAATTATTCCTCTGATGTTCAAGGCTGCATTGGTGTTGGTTCTGGTGTGGCTCCGGGTGGCTGGTGGGTGATGCAGTCACGCAAGGCAATGGGGCAATTGCGAGATATGTTGCCGCCTAACTTTAATCTGACAATTACGCACTATGTGCCGGAGTATCCGTGATGGGTATTTGGTCTGGAGTTAAGGGGTTGTTCGCTGGCCCTGAATCTGCGAGCAAAGTGCTGGATGCCACTGTAAATACCGTGGATGCGGTGTGGTTTACCAATGAGGAAAAGTCCCGTTGGTATCTCAAATACCTGGAAGCCACGCAGCCGCAAAACCGGGCGCGAAGATTAATTGCCTTTCTGGTGACATTGGTTTGGGCGTTGCTGGTTTTATTTATTGCGGCGGCCATGGCTTTTAACGCGCCTTTTGTGGCGGACCTAAAGGGCCTGCTGGTTGATGTGGTTGTGCAGCCTTACAGCATCATCATCGGTTTCTATTTCGTGAAGTCGTGGGTGAGTGAAGTTAAGCGGTGAACACTGTAGCTCAAGAGGCAGCGAGGGAAGCCATGGTTCAAAAGGTCGCCAGTGCAACTACAACGGTTGCTGCGGGTACAGCGGTAGTCGGTGGATATGCAGCGCAGGAGTTATTGGCGGTAGGTGGTTTCTTGATTGCTTTGGGTGGGTTCATTGTCAATTGGTATTACAACCATAAGCGTTTGAAGCTGCAGGAAAGGCAGCGGGGTGGGGACGATGGACGTTAGTGTAAAGCTGGACACTTCAAAGTTTGATAAAGCCTCGGCTGAATTAAAAAAGCAGCTGCCCTATGCCAGTTCGGTTGCGCTGAATAATGTGGCGTTTCGTATTCGGGGTGAGGAGCGGGCAGCCATTGGACGCATATTTACCAATCCGGCGAACCTAACCCTGAACTCTGTACTGGTGAAGAAAGCCACTAAGCGCTCAGGTGTGGCGAAAGTCTTTATTCGTGATCAGGCTCCCAATGGCACAGCGCCTAGTGAGTATCTAGAGCCCTCGGTGATTGATGAGAACCGGGCTGACAAACGCTTTGAGCGAGCGCTACGCCATGCGGGCCTCTTACCTAGGGGGATGTATGTAGTGCATGGGAAGGAAGCCAAGTTAAATAAGCATGGCAACATTTCGGTTGGGATTTACAAAAGGATCTTGGCAGAACTGCGCGCTAACTCGGGCTCTAAGAAAAGTCGGGCCGATAGTGAGCAGGGCACTAAATCAAAATATTTTGTCGGAAAGATTAATGGGAAGTTGGGTATATGGAAAAGGGCCGGTGGTAAGCGCAACCCAACCGCTAAACCGATTCTTATATTCCTTAAAGGCAGGCCGAACTACCGCCAGCGCTTTCCTTTTATTGGGATTGCACAAGGTATTGCTCGGCGGCACCTTCCGATAGAGCTTGATAAGGCAATGGATCATGCAATCAAGACTTCAAAGCGTTGATGAGCGGGTCCTCCTGGGCGACCCAGCCCACGAGCAATTCGGGCCCGTGTTTTTAACAGCTATCTGAAATTTCCTAGGGGGTTATACCTTGGCTGACAACCCATCACTGGATGATCAGGCCACTCAGTCGGGGTTCGCTCGGCTGGTGGGAACTTCTCAACCGGCAATTGCTAAGCATGTGCAGGCTGGGGTGTTACCGCAAGGCTCTACTTACAGCGTGTGGCTACAAGTTTATTGTGAGCGGCTGCGTACTGAAGCTGCTGGCCGTCAGGCTAATGAAGCTCGCAATCAGAAAGACTTGGCTGATGCAGATAAGGCTAGGATGAGCGCGGAGAAAATTAGACGCGAATTATACCGAGAGGATCAATTAATAGTTGATGTTGAGTCTGTACGTAAGGTGATGGTGGAGTGGTCCACCATTGGTAAGAATGAATTTTTAGGAGCGGTAGAAAGCATCCTTATTGCTATCGAAAGTCAGCATGCCATTACCGTCGATCGAGAACCCTTACAGCCTAGTATTGACGCTGCCCTCAGAGCTATTGGTAGTTACGAGATCGAATCTCTCGCGCCTAGTGAAGGAGGTGCGGGAAACCTGGATACCGCAGCCTAAAGTCCCGCTGATTGAGTGGTTGCCGGAAAATATCAAACTGCCGTCAGAGGATAGCGATAACGCGGGCTATTACCGCAACGATTATGTGCCTTATTTCTGGGGTGTGATGCACGCGCTGGATAATCCGGTGTCGTGGATGGTAGTGATGCAAAAGGCTGCGCAGATCGGCTGGACGGTTCTACTGGCTACCGATATCTGCAAGGTCGCCGCTACTGAGCCCGCCCGCATCCTGATGCTGTTCCCCAAAGATGAAAAAGGCCGGTTGTTTATGGATGAAAAGCTGGTACCGATAATCGAAGGTTCACCAGCAGTAAATCGGATAATTGATGTCACCACCAGCCGCAAAGGCGGTAGCCGTTCCACGCGGAAGAAATTCCCCGGTGGTGAAGTGCGCACCATTGGCTCCAACTCAATTTCCAATGTGAAATCTACTTCAGCCCGTCGGGGCTATGTAGAAGAGCCTGACGATACCAACAAAGACGTCGGTGATCAGGGCGACTCTATTCGCCACCTGCGCGAACGCCTTAAGCGGATGCGCAATAAAAAATTAATTATTGGCGGTACACCTGCGGTTGCGGATCTCTCCCAGGTAGAGCACTACACCAAACTCGGCACCATGCGTGTGTTACCGATTACCTGCCACGACTGCGGTGAGTCTCATGTGTTGGATTGGGAAAACGTCAGCTGGCTGGAGAAAGAGGGCGGCACACCGCACCCGGTATTCGGCCTGCACCAGCCAGAAAGCGCAGTGTATGGCTGCCCGCACTGTGGCAGTGAATGGGATGACTACCGCCGCCAGGCTAATATTTTGCAGACCTGCAAAACCGCGCAGGAAAATGGCGATGACTTTGCCGGTTGGGTAAAAACTCAATGCGGCGAGGATTATTCTGAGGATGAAATCGAACCGATAGAAACCTTTATGGAGCTATCGGAGCTTTATGTGTGTATCCCCGGCACCGGCCTTGCCGATGTAGTGCGGGATTTTCTTGAAGCCGAACACGAAGCGAAAAGCGGAGATGAATCGGCCCGCATTGTTTTTCAGAACAACAAACTGGGCCGGCCCTACCAGTACGCCGCCAGTCGTTTGCTGGACCATGAAAAGCTGCAAGAGGCCGCCGAGGATTACCCGGAATTAGTTTGCCCTGCCGGTGGCCTGCTGGTAACGGTTGGCATCGACGTTCAGCACGACCGACTCGCAATCACCATTCGCGCCTTTGGTCGCAATGAAGAATCCTGGCAGATGTACTGGGGCGAGATCGATGGCGATACCGCCGATAAAAAAGATGATTGCTGGTCAGCTCTGGATAAGCTGGTGTTCCAAAGTTTTGAGCATGAGCGCTTCGGCGAAATTCGCGCAGCGGCGGTAAGTATCGACTCCTCCGATGGTGGCACCAGTAACGCGGTGTATCACTGGGTACGAACCCGCGATAAAAAATATCGCGGCGTGCTGGTGATGGCGATTAAAGGTGACAGCAACGACTTCGGCACCAAGGAAATCTTCAACCAGCCCCGGCAGGTGGATTTTAACAACCCCAAGCGCCGCACCAAGGCAGACCGCTTTGGGGTAAAGGTATATATGGTTGGCACCCACAAAGCCAAAGACCTGATGGCCAAGCGGCTTCTCGGCACCAGTGCTTATATGCACAGCTGCAAGCATGTGCGGCAGGATTACTGGGAGCAGGTCACCGCTGAAGTCAAAGCCCCCAGCAAGAAAAATAAAGGCCGGGAAACCTGGCAGCCACGCCCAGGCCGACCCAATGAAGGCACGGATACCGAGGTCTACGCCCTGCACGCCGCCCACGCCATGGGCATGCACAAATACAACGAGAAAAAATGGTCCACCATCGAATCGCGCCTGGGCCAGCGCACGCTATTTAGCGAACCTCAACAAACTACAGAACAGCCCATCGTTAAAAAACCAAGGCAGCCCGCGCAGCCAGCCGGCTCTCTACTGGATAGTTAAATGTCTAAAACCGCACAAGAGATGGTCGACCTCTATATCGAGGCCGAGATAGACGTGCTCGCCGGAAAAACCACGGTCATTAACGGCCGCCAATTTACCGCCGAGAACCTGCAGGAAATCCGCGCGGGCCGTCAGGAGTGGGAGCGCCGCGCAACCGCAGAAACTTTAAAGGCCGCCGGCAAACGCCGTGGCCCCGCCTACGCGAATTTTAATTAATGAATAAATTAGATTCTGTAATCGGGTTTTTTGCACCCGAGGCTGCCCTGCGCCGCGTACAAGCCCGGCGCGCCCTGGAGATCGCCGCCGCCTATGAAGCTGCGCGCCCCAGTCGCCTGCGGAAAAACCCCGGCGATAACCGCAGCGGCGACCTGGTGCTGGAAGGCAGTGTGGAAACCCTGCGTGGCCAGGCCCGGCACCTGGAGCAAAACCACGATTTTGCCTTTGGCATTCTCACCTCCCTGGTGAACAACATTGTCGGCCCTCGCGGTATCGATGTGGAATTCCAACCCAAAACCTGGGATGGCGATATCCACGATGGTCTCGCCAGCCAAATGAATGACGCCCACAAGGAATGGGCAAGGCGCCCGGAATGTACCCGGCAATTTAGCTGGGGCAAAGCCCAGCGGCTTTTGTGTAATACCTGGCTGCGCGATGGTGAAACTTTAATGCGGCACCTACAGGGCACAGTGCCCGGCTTAAAACACCGCACCCCGGTGCCTTACACCATCGAATGCCTGGAACCGGATTTCCTGCCGGTGGATTACAACGATCCCAGCAAGCGTATTATGCAAGGCATTCAAAAATCCGCCTGGGGTGAGCCTGCGGGCTTTTGGTTGTACGACGAACACCCCGGAGCCTCATTTAACTGGCGTATGAAGCGCAGGCTTCACAGCGCCGACAATATCGAGCACCTCAAATTTGTGCGCAGGCTGCACCAGACCCGAGGGGTTTCCATTTTTGCAGCGGTAATGAATCGCCTTACCGATATTAAAGACTATGAAGAAAACGAACGCGTTGCCGCCAAGATTGCTTCAGCCATGGTGGGTTTTATCCAAAAGGGCAGTCCAGATGATTACTCGCAGAACGACGTTGATGATGAAGGAAATCGCACCTTGGCTATTCGCGCTGGTGCTATCTACGACGATTTACGGCCTGGGGAATCTGTCGGCACCATTCAAAGCAATCGCCCCAGCGGTCTACTAACGCCATTTTTAGAAACCATGCAGCGCATGACTGCCGCCGGCACCATGGCCAGCTTTAGCAGCATCAGCAAAAACTACAACGGTACTTATAGTTCGCAACGCCAGGAACTGGTGGAGCAGTGGGGAAACTACGAAACCCTCAGCTTGGAATTCTGTGAGGAAATTGTAGAGCCGGCCACCCGCCGCTGGGTGCAGATGGGTCTACTGGCGGATGTCTTTAAAGTGCCGAGTGATGTCGATCCATCCACATTAATGCACGTCGATTTTATTACCCCGGTGATGCCCTGGATTAATCCGGTCCATGAAGCCAGCGCCGATGAAACCCTGCTGGAAAATGTACTGGCCAGCCCACAGCAGACCATCCGCCGCCGAGGCAAAAAGCCGGACGATGTGATTAAGCAAACCGCTGCCTGGCAGCGGAAGCTCAAACAAAACGACATTACCACCCCAACCAAACGCGAAGCCGTACCCGCGCAAGAAACTGAATCTGAATAGGAGGCAGCCATGTCGAATAAATCCTGGTACAGCATCACCGCTGCCGCCAATACCAGTGAAGCCGATATCTATTTGTACGATTACATCGGCTACTGGGATATGACTGCCAAGGACTTTGCTCGAGACCTCAAAGCTCTCGGTGATGTCAGCAAGATCAATCTGCATATCAACTGCCCCGGCGGTGATGTGTTCGACGGCACCGCCATTTACAACCTGCTTAAAGACCATAAAGCCGAAGTAGAAACCTGGATTGAAGGCATCGCAGCCAGTATGGGCAGCGTGATCGCCCTGGCCGGGGATACGGTCCATATCGCCGAAAATGCCTATTACATGGTGCACAACCCCAGTGCCGGTGTTCGCGGTGATGAGCGCGCTCTGGAAAAAACCAAGAGCCTGCTGGCCAAAGTTAAAGCCACCATGAAAAGCCTGTATTCCTCGCGCTCCGGAATGTCGGATGAGGAAATCAGCCAAGTGATGGACGACGAGACCTGGTATACCGGCACCGAAGCGGTAGAGGCCGGCTTCGCCACCGACACCACCGCAGCCATCGAGATGGCTGCCAGCTTCAGTGCCGATCACTTAACTCAATTTAAAAACACCCCTCAAGCCATTAACGCATTGGTCATGCAGGGGCCCACTGAATTTAGATTCCCGTCTGCGGTTGCAGGCAATCCAACCCAAACCCAAACCAAGGAAGCGCAAGCCATGCCTAAAACCACCTCCACCACGCCAGCTGCAACCGCTGCGCCCGAGGTTACTCCAGAAATGAAAGCGCAGATTGCCGCCGATGCCAAAGCGCAATTTGCAGCCGATGAGAAAAATCGCAAAGACGCTATCAAAGCGGTGTTTAAAGGCTTCGACGCGCACAGCACCGTCATGCAAACCTGTTTGGATGATATGGACTGCACCGCCGAAAAAGCCAAAGACAAACTGCTCACAGCCCTCGGCAGCCAAACCCCAACCCCCGTGCAAAGCTACAGCGTGGTGGTGCAGGAAGGTGAGGGCATTAAGCGCATGAAAGCCGATGCGGAAAATGCGATTGCCGTACGTGCCCTCGGTGAAAAGCGCACAGAGGGCAATGAACTCAGCGGCTACACCATGATGGAGATTGCTCGGATTTTGATGCAGGCCCACGGCCAAAGCCTGTCCGGATTGGACCGGATGGGTGTGGTCGCTGCAGCGTTTACCCATAGCTCGGGTGACTTCGCAACGGTACTCGGCAATATCGCCAATAAATCCATGCTCAAAGGCTATGAAGAAGCACAGGAAATCTTCCCGCGCTTTACCAGTGTCGGCAACCTCAGTGACTTTAAACTCACCACCCGCACAGACCTGGGCAGCTTCCCCTCACTGCGCCAAGTGGCACCGGGGGCAGAATTTAAATATGTAAGTATCGGCGAACGGGCCGAAACTGCCGCTTTGGCCACTTACGGGGAACTCTTCTCCATTAACCGCCAGGCGATTATTAATGACGACCTGGGAGCCTTCACCCGCATCCCGCAAAAGATGGGACTCGCCGCCGTGCGTACCGTTGGGGATCTGGTGTTCAGCATCCTGCTCAACAACCCCAAAATGGCAGATGGAAAAGCCCTGTTCCATGCGGATCATGGCAACCTAGCCAGCGCCGCTCTAATCAATACGGCCAGCATCGATGCTGCACGGGTGAAGATGGGCAAGCAAAAGGATGGCAGCGCAGTGCTCAATATCCGGCCCAAGTTCCTGCTCTGTGATATTGCCGACGAGGGCAGCGCAAAGGTTGCCTTGGAATCCGAATTCGAAGTGGGCGAATCCACTAAAAACAACACCACACCGAACAGCGTGCGCAATATCGCTGAAGTGCTCTCTGATGCTCGCCTTAGCGGACACAACGGCTGGTACCTCAATGCCGACCCGGTAGCGCATGACACCATCGAAGTGCTCTATCTGGATGGCCAGCAGGCCCCGGTGTTAGAAGAGCAAAATGGCTGGAGTATCGACGGGGTGGAATTCAAAGTCCGCCTGGATGCCGCCTCCAAAGCCTGGGATCCAAAAGGCATGGTGAAAACACCCAAAACCTAATTCCAATCCCAACTGAAACTAAACCGGAAAGGGCCGCACTACGCGGCCTTTTTTATTTCTACCGCTTTATCCACTGAGAGAAAGAATATGGCTACGAATTTTGTACAAGATGGGCGCATGCTCGATTTCACCAACAACACCAGCGCCGCGATTAGCTCCGGCCAGGTGGTAATCGCAGGTGCCGTCCTGGGTGTGGCGATGGATGATATCGCCGTGGGCGACTCCGGGGTGATTGCCATTGATGGCGTATTCACCGTGCCCAAGGTATCCGCCGCAGAGATCAATCAGGGCGAAACCCTCACCTGGGTAACCGCCTCCAGCTCATTCGATAGTAATGCAGCCACCGCAGCCACTGGCGATATCACCGGCTCCACCGCCTTCGCCGCAGAGGCTGCCGGGAATGGCGTTTCCAGTTTTGCCGTGAAGTTTACCGGCGTACCGGGCACCGTTAAATCCTAGGTGAATCATGGATTTGGACCAGAGAGCCGCAGAGCGCGCGTTTCGCAAATGGGGCAAGGCCGCTACCTATGATGGTGGCGGCGGCGAGCCTATTGATTGCAAGGTGATCCTTGATCAGGAAATCGACGAGTTCGATGAGGAGGAGCGGCTGCGGG
Organism: Microbulbifer maximicatervae (SeqCode); assembly: GCF_052468095.1. The sequence continues at coordinate 4,321,765 of NZ_CP174332.1, read as the reverse complement.
TGCCGCGTATTGAGTTGAGCCTGCTGGTGAGTGAGGTGGGGGCTTATAACCCTGATGCGGTGATTACGCTGGGTGGTGTGGAGTACACGGTGCGCAAGCGGCTGGCGGATGATGGGGTGGTTTGGCGGGTGCTGGTGGATGGGTAGCCCCAGCGGGTAGTTCAGCACAGGATTTATGATCGTTGTGACTGTTATTTTTTTGAGTTGCTCAAAATCACGAATAAATGCTTTAAAATCAGTGGGTTAAAGGGACGGTTAAAAATGGGGATAGTGGTCAAGTTGATCATTTTTCTAGATGGGCCGGTAGTGCCAAATGATCGTAATCTATTGATTTAGTGGAAGAAGATGGCGTGTTGGCGTAAATTTGTATCAGAAATAGTAGTCAAAATAATAGTGGTCATGATGACCACTATATAAATGTTAACTGCCTTCGGAAATTATGAATCTTTATACTGTTACGATAGATTTTGAAGATCGCACTAGGGCAATTAAGCAAGTGGAGTGTTCCAGTGAAATAGACGCGCTTCATAAAGTGTTGCGTGAAGCTGAAGCATTAGAAAATCATGATAAGAAAGCGATAGAGGATACCATTAAGACATATCTGCGAGTTACCCATATAGCTATGGGGTACAAAGGCGTCTGGATCTGGCATCACTGTAATTTTGACAGTGAAGAAGTTGAGGATATATACGGCGGGTCTATCGTACAAACTGATAAAAATGGGGCTGTCCGTGAGGGTAGCAGTTAACAAGTGGCGGCAAAATCGCCCTGCGGGCTGGACGCACCTGACGGTGCGCCTTTGCGCCAAGCGTTAAGCATCCAATATGAAGTACTTAAATAGACATCAGATTACTCTCTATGCAACCGAAGAGCTTCTGTCTTGGGTTAAGTTGGTTCAACCTGACCTTCACAGATGGACCCTTGAAACGATCAATAATCGGCCAACTGCATACTTAATTGAAGAGGAAGATCAGAATTGTCACGGCTTAGCATTAGAGAATTATTATAAGAAGATCGTGAAACACGAATTATCTTATCTCTATATAGATAAAAAGCTTTGGCCTAAAGAAATAACATATGAGCTGTTTTCGTCATGGTTTACTTATCAATACCATGAAGAGGTATGTGATCTAAGCTCTGAAAAACTAGAGAGCTTCGATGGATAGTCCAAAGCTTAACAAAGCCAAGCACATTCGCCAGCAAGGCTGGCTGGACCTACATTCCGCAGCTTTGCTGCTCCATTTCGGCCCGTGTTGGCGGCGTTATATTTATTTATGACCAAAGTGCCAAGTGTTGGAATATTAGTCTTTGCTGACAACGGAAGTTGTTCAATGTATCTCGTTGAGCATTTTTTAGGAGATTTAAATTATCTTGAGATTGCCGAAGGTGTATTTAAAAAAGATTGCATACCAGAAAATGTAAAAATATTTGTCGAAGGAAAACCATGTGACTACGTAGGTAACCCATTGAGTTGGCATATTTGCTCAAATCGGCTTGCAAAGCATTTGGAGACTCATGCGTCCGCTTGTGTGCGTTTAATCGATATACCTTTGTACTACAAAAGTGGTGCTAGAATTGACGGCTACAGTTTGGTAATACCAACAAAAAATGTCGATTGCTTAAATTACGATAAATCGGAATTCCTCGATGGACAGGGTGGCCCTACATGTATGGAGCCAGTAATTAAGCGATCGTCGGTGAAAGATTTGCCGCCGCTATTTCTAGTAGAAGGTTGTCCCTGGACTGTCCTTTTTAGTCAAGGGCTAATCGCTTCATTGGTTGGCAAGGGGTTTACTGGTATTGGGTTTTTAGAGTGTGAAGTATCATAAATATAACAATGCAATCGTAGGGACTTTTGTTGCTACGCTCCGTTTTGGGGTGGCTTCGCCACTGTACCCCAAAACTCCACTACACAACAAAAGCCCCACATAGCGGCGTTATGTGTAAGGAATAGGTCAGATGATAATCATCGGAGAGAAAAGAGATAAAGAAATCAAAAACCTGGAATTCCCTGATGCCATTCATAATCTTATGAACGGTGAATTCGTTCACGAAGATTTGGAGTATAGATTCACGCCCTTAAAATATTCGCTAGAAAACGAAGACTTTTCTCCTCAAGGTATCGATGTTATTCCTATTTGGGAGAGTGATTACAGTATTACGGGGTTCTATTTAGAAAACGGCAGTCCAGTTTTTATCACCTACGACATAGATGATCTTAATTCCATTAATCGTATTGGAGCTAGTGTTCTAGAGTTAGTAGAATATCTCGTAAAAGAATATGGCGAGGACGAGGAGCAACTAAAAAGTGTATTGCTCAAGTAAAACACATAACCAGGTCAGGCACCGGAATCAGCTGACGCTGCTCCGGTGCTAACGGCGTTAGGCATCAGTCATGAATCGAGCACTATCATTAGTATTGTTTATTGCGTTGCTATCGAGCTGCTCATTTCTAAATCCATTATTCTATGAGGAGGGATTTAGGAAGTATGCAGAACGGATTGTCGGTCTTGATGCAGAAGAATACACAACTTATCCATATGTAACTCTCGAGAAAACTGAAGATACGGACGAAGGATTTAGGGAGTATTATATTTCAACGGATTATACGACCGATTTCACTGCATCTACGTCAACATGTCATTGGGTGCTAGTTACTAAGCCGCCAAGTAGCGAAATTCTCTCCTGGCGATATGTGTCAGAACCTGAGGATTGCAAGGGTGGTTATTTTTATAGCGGTGCGTGGTAATGCCTAACAATTTGCTTAAGTACACTCCGGCCGCAAAAAACGCGGCCTCCGCGGGACAGCCTACACTGCGTTTCGGCTGCCCCTTAGCAAGGCGTTATGAATAAAAACTATGTCTAATCTCAAAGACCGCCGATGGCGTCGAAAAGGCCTCGATAGAAAAATCGAGACTCCTTCATGGGGGGAACTTGCTTTTGGGAAAAAGCTTTTCAATTTGCGGCATATGTTACTAGCTGTATTTGCTAGTGGCTTCATATCTTTTGCAATGCTATATCAGCTTATAACCTATGGACATTGGGAGGCCAAAGGAGCAAAAGTAGATGGTCCTGTGGGCTATGGTGTTGCCTTTTTCCTTCTAGTAATTTTCATAGCCCTACTTATTGCAACTATTAAAGACTGGCGGAGAGGCTAATGCATAACAAAAAGCAGCACGATTGCCCACAAAATATGTGGGCTGGACGGCCTACGCTTTGCTTCGGCCGCCCGTGTGCTAGGCGTTATAGCTTCCAATCGGATCGAGATATTTAATGTTCAAACAAGTATGGAAAGGCTGGACTGCTAGTGTCTCAGTAATATTTACACCACTAATCTTAATTGCTGCCCTAATTCAGCCTGATGCCCCAGAAAATCTGCTTCTGGCTGTGCCTCTAGTTCCGGTCATTGCTGCTGGGCAGGGTGTTCTTATTGGTGCACTGGTGTGCTTTGGTCTCAAAATATTATCGTTTAAAAATTAGCATGGGGGCAAAAAGCTCTAACAAGGCCAATCACGGATGCCAGCAGAGCTGGCTGGACCTAGATTCCGCAGCTTCGCTGCTCCATTTCGGCCCGTGACGGCGGCGTTATAACTCCTAATGAAGATATTGACAGTAGCACTTTTCCTTCTCTTAACTAGCTTTGCCTCAGCTGAGGAGCTCGTCGTCATTGGAAATCTTGAGTTTCTAAAAGATACAGAAATCACGTCATCCGAGATTTGCTATGAAGACGATAAAGAGAGCTGCCATCCTTGGGCAACATTCTACTTATACAAAATGAAAGTAGTTGCGTCTGTGGATGAGCGTGTGACGCGGAAACAGTTTAATGTCATCTATGGCCGTCACGCCCTTATGAAGAATGACATCCACTCTGTTAAAGTGTCGCTAAAAGAACTACCTGTGGGGAACAAGTTTGGAGCGTCCTATCAGGTCATCGAGATCCATGAGGCTCCGAAATTATAACAAGTGCCGGCACAAATACGCGCTTCGCGCTTTGGACTCGCAACAAGTTACTCGCCTGTGCGGCGGGCGTTAGCTTTTTTTGAGCTTGAGATATATTACTGACATAAAACATAAATGGGGATGAAGTGGAACATGGAAATGACTGAAAAAGTAAAGGGCACAGTAAAATTCAGAGGGCTATTTGGCAGTCTAGTTATTAGCATCGGTGGATACTTTGCAACAATTTTAGCGTTCGCGGTTTTTTATACTGCTGATAGGGTCTTAGGAAATAATCTCCCATTAGATGAACCAGATCCAGATAAACTAATAGTAAAAATGATTAACTTTGCAGTAGGAATGTTGTTCCCATTCTTGGCAGGTATTTATTGCGGGAGAAAGAATAGAAACTCGATGACATACACTCACTATTTGTTGATTTTAGTAACTGGGTTGTATGTTGGTTACCTGATCAAAGGCCAGCTAGAATTAACTTTTGTAGTCTTGTACTCCATCTTAGCAATGTTCGTTGTGTATTCGGGATATAAACTTGGTGGCAGGGGTGTAGGTAAATTCGCTAATCGACCCATAAGCTAACAAGCGGCTTCTGTCGGACTGGTAAAAGCTCCGGCTTCGCCTCCACTTTTACCAGCCGTAGAGCCGGCGTTATAGCTCCTTAATGGATAATGCGGAATGTACGAGCTGTTTAATATTTCCAATATCGAAGCCCTGGGTATATTGCTATGGTTTTGTGTTGTATTAGCTCTTAGCTATATGCTAGCTATCAAAAAAACCTTAAAGGTTAAACGAGCGGTTGTAGTTGGTGGATTTATGGCATTATTACCTCCTCTGGCAATTATATATTTGGTCTCGCTGCTACTTAGAAAAAGCCTTTCTGTATCAGAGAGATTAGATGAGACGTTATAACAAAACGCTGAAAATTCGCCCCCAAAAAACGTGGGCTGGACCTCCGGCAAAAAAATGCCTCGGGCCTTTTAGCTTTGCGTTATGTTTTAGGAGAGATCTAGCTTTTGTACACAGATATGCTCGAGGAGATGATTGCTTTACTCAGAAAGTGCGATAATGAGCATTGGGCAAAGTGGTTTCAAATAGCCCTCGATTTATATGCATCTGGGAAATCATCAAGATCTTATTCAAAGGTTCTTGGCGCATATGGTGGTATGGGTAGTTTCAATGATGTTTTTTGGAATTTACCACAACAAGAACACGACAGGCTCGAATACCTAAAAGAGGCTGTTTGGGTCTATGCAAAAAAGCATTCGTAGCAAAAGCATAACAAGGCTATATAGCCATCAAAAAGACGGCTGGTAAAAATCACAAAAGTTACTCAAACCCGCACCAGCGGGTTTTTTTATGCCCAAAATTCCTGGAGCAATCCCCAATGACCCAACGTATCACCATCCGCGATGCTGTATTAAGCAAACTAAAAACCCTATCCGGCTACAACTTCCCCTCAGCCGGAACCACCGAAGGCATCGAACGGGAAAAGCTGCCGGCAATCCTCGTTGGCTTTGCCACGGAACAGACACAGCAAGAGTTCTCAGGCACCACCCGCCAGTTGGATCTTGTGGTTGCGGTAGTGGTGCATAGCCGGGGGGATATCTATGAATTACTGGATCAAGCTACCGAGGATGTTGAGAGTGTCCTGCAGGATCGAACCCTGGGCGGTGCTTGTGAAATCTTCGCTCTATCACAAACCGATTTCGCCCTGGATCAGGACCACCCCTTGGGCGAGGTGCGCCTGACCTACAGCGCCCAATATTCCACTGAATGACGCACCCCCGCGTCGATTATTAATTTCCACTAAAGCGACTGGAGAATCCCTATGTCCCAATTGGCTCAGGGTACCAATATCTATTTTATCGACCCGGCTGGTTCTGGTGATACCGTGAAGGTGATCACCGGGGTAACCTCATTTAATCCCGGCGGCAGTCCCGCCGACCAGCTGGATGACACTTCCCTGGAAGACCTGGATAAGAAGTTCAAGCGCGGCCTGCGTACACCGGGGCAGGCATCGGTAGGGCTCAAAATAAACCCGCAGAACGCGGTGCATAAGCGCCTGCATGAACTGTCCCAGGATGACACGGTGGATAGCATTAAGTGGGCGGTGGGTTGGAGTGATGGCACTGAAGCACCCACCGTAACAACCGGCGAGTGGTCACTGCCCACCACGCGCACTTGGTTCACCTTTGAAGGCTATGTGGCTGACTTCCCCTTTGATTTCCAGCTGAACACCTTGGTCAGTGGTGAAATGTCGATCCAGCGCAGCGGCGGTTCGGCCTGGACCGTTAAATCCTCAACCTAAGGGGTAACCCATGGAATTATCGATTGAATCCCTGCAGCAGCAGGGCAGCTTTTCCGGTGCGCCGGTTAAGCGTTCCATTACCTGGAAGCAGGGCGATGAGGAGTTCACGGCGACGGTTTATATTCGCCGTTTCTCCTACTACAGCGCGGTCAATGATGTGGCGGCAATGCGCGGTAAGGTCGATTTGGTTGCCGGGCGTATTGCCGCCTGTGTTGTCGATGCCGAGGGCAAGCCGGTATTTACCCCGGCAGATGTTACCGGCGAGGCAGACCCGGAGCGTGGTCCCCTTAATGAGAATCTGACCCAGGCGCTGCTAATGGAAATCGGTGGGGTCAATAACCGGGGAAAGAAGAAAAGCTCAGCGAGCTAGAGGAACTCTGGCACGAGCTGGTGCTAAACGGCATTGGCGGTTGCACCATCGAAGAGGCCCAGCGGCGGCTGAGCTATCAAGAAGTACAAAGCTGGGCGAAATATCGTGAGCTGCGCGGCTCCCTTCACCCGGGAATGCGCACTGAAAGATCCACGGCATTACTTGCCGCCCTCTACGCCAATGCCCATCGCGGTAAAGGCGCCCCCGCAAAAATCACAGACTTTATGCCCCATGAGAAGGAGCCGGAAATCTCGCTGGAACAAGCGATGAAGACCTGGCACTAAGGGGCGGTGGATCGCTATGTCTAATAAAAATCTGGGCACACTAACGCTAGACCTGATCGCCAAGGTGGGCGGTTTTGAAAAGGGTTTAGATAAGGCAGGAAAAAAGTCTGATCAATGGCGGCGACAAGTCAAAAAAAATGCGGAGAAAGTAGCAAAATCTTTCGCAGCGATTTCTGTGGCCTCTGCCGGCGCACTAGCGGTAATGACCTCGCGGGTGATTGAGCAATCTGCAGAGATTGAAAACCTCTCTGCGGTGGCCAACACCAGCACCCTGGAATTCCAGCGCATGTCCTACGCTGCGCAGCGCTATGGCGTTGAGCAGGATAAGGTTGCAGATATCCTCAAGGATACTTCGGACAAGGTCGGTGACTTCCTGCAGACCGGCGCCGGTCCGATGGCAGACTTCTTTGAAAATATCGCCCCGCAAGTGGGAGTCACTGCCGAAGAGTTTCGCAATTTATCGGGCCGTGATGCGCTGGGGCTTTATGTCAGCAGCCTGGAAAAAGCCAATTTATCCCAGAGCGAAATGACCTTCTATATGGAGGCCATCGCCAGTGATGCCACTCTGCTGTTACCGCTACTGCGCAACAATGGCAAAGAGCTTGGCCGGCTGGGGGATGAGGCCGAGGACGTGGGTGCGGTGCTGTCGGATCTGGATCTGCAACAGCTGGGTGAGATCCGCGAGGATATCGATAAGTTCAAAGGCGCAATGGATGGCCTGGAAAAGGAGATGGTAAAGGGCGCTATTCCAGCCTTGAAAGAGTTTACTGAGCTAGCCTCAGATCCAAATACTACCGAGGCGGTGCGCGATCTCTCTGCAGCTGTTAGCTCTCTGGCAGTTGGCGGTCTCAATTTAACGGTTGAGTTTAGCAACTTTGGTAAGCAGTTAGCGGCAAATGCTGCCCTGCTTACCGGGAATCTTACTGAAGCGGATAAATTACAGCAGGAACTGAAGGATATTGATCGAGGGCTAAAGGGTGGCTTTAGCACTCCGATTAAGTTTATCGGCAGTACGGATCAAGAATTACTCCAGCTGCGTGAAGAGATACAGGCAAAGCTGGATGCGTTGCACGGAACAAAGCCGACTCAAATCAAAGCTGAAGTAGTTATTGAAGGCGAACTGCTCGGCGATGATTTCCACAGCGCGCTCGCAGAAGTTGAAAGCGAATTAAAACTACAGGCAGCCATCGGCGATCCCTGGGAAACCTTCTCGGATGTATTGGGGGATATCGAAGGCGAACTGGAGAAAGAGGCGGAGCAGCGCGAGCGAATGCTGCGCGCGCAGCAGGCTTTTAATTCACTGGTTTCAGATCTGCAAACCGATGAAGAGCGCAATCTGGATTTATTGCGTGAACGCCTGGATATTCTCGAAGCGGTAAAAGATATCACCGACGAACAGCGCCAGCAGACCCTGGGCCGTATCGCCGACGCCGCCACTGAAGACTCCCCCGCACTCGGTGGCCTCGATAGTGGCTCCGATATCGAATCCGCGCGCACCGAGTTGGAAGACTGGTATTCCACTCAGCTCGATATGCTGGAGCAATTCCGCAGTGAGCGCGCCGACCTCAATGCCACCTGGGATGAGGAAGAGCTGGCCATTCGCCAGCATTATGAGGAAAAGCTCACCGAAATTACCCAGGCCAATGAAGACCTGCGCCGACAGCAGCAGCTGGAGGGCTACAACTTGTTGATGTCGGTGGCCTCGGAATATTACTCCGGTATGGAGGGCGAAGAGGCGGCCTATATGCGCGCGGCGCTGGCCATCGGCAGTACCCTGCTGGATGAGAAAAAACGCAACGCACTAACCAGCATTATTGCCAATACCAATGATGCGGCCATGGGTGCATACAACGCGATGGCCTCTATTCCCTATGTGGGCCCGGTACTGGGTGCAGCAGCGGCCGGTGCCGTGTATGTCACTGGTGGCCTGGCTGCGGCAAAGCTTACCGGTATGGCCCATGACGGCCTTGATGCGGTACCTGAAACCGGCACCTGGCTGCTGGAAAAAGGCGAGCGGGTAACCACCTCAGAAACCAGTGCAAAACTGGATCGCACCCTGGCCATGATTCAAGCGGATATGCACGGCGGTGGCCGTGGTGGAAGCTCTGGTGGAGCTGCACCCTTCACCCAGAATATTAGCGTTTCCGGCAAGTTGGATAATCGCACCACAAAACAATTAGCTCGCGAGAGTACCCGCCAGCAACGTATTAACCGCAGGAGGCTCGGCTCTTAATGTTTAATGAAAGTCGATTGCTGGAGCGCGTGGCCTATGGCTCGGAGTATGGCCACCGCTATAAAACGGATATTCGCGAATTGCGCAACGGGGTAGAGCGCCGCAATGCGGAGTGGGAGCGCCCACTGGGGCAGTACTCGGTGATCTTCAAAAACCTGGATTATGAAGATCACCAGATAGTGATCGCCGCGCACCACGCCTGTGCCGGTGCCCTGGTTGGGTTTCGCTTTAAAGATGCCAGTGATTTTTTTGCAGGCGGTGAGGTGATTGGTTACGGCAGCGGCAGTACTGAAACTTACCAGCTGGTAAAGAGCTATTTGTTTGGATCGCTGTCTTATCAGCGTGAGATTGTTAAACCGGTCACTGGCACGGTAAAAATTTTTGTCGATGGCCAAGAGGTGGCCGCTGCCATTGATTACACCACCGGCCAAGTGGAGCTCAATGCGGCCAATGGTGCAGAGATTACCTGGGTGGGTGAGTTCGATGTACCGGTGCGCTTTGAGGATGATGTCAGTTTCAGTATTGAAAATCGCCATAGGGGCCAGCCGGTTTGTAGTGGCAGTGTTGAGCTGCTGGAGATTCGCCTGTGAGGTACATTCCTAGCGCACTGCAAGCTCACTACGATAGCGGCGTCACGACCACTTGCCGCCTATTAAAAATCACCCTCACCGATGGCCGCGAATTTGGTGCCACCACGCTAGACCGCAATGTCGAATACAACGGGATTATCTATTACGCCCAGAACGGCTTCGACCCCAGTGTGATTGCCAGCGATACATCGTTTGATGTGGACAATGCCGAGGGTTATTCCCTGTACTCCACCGACGTGCCCGGCATCACTGTCGAGATGGCCGAGCGCGGTGAGCTGGATAATGCAGAGTGGGTGATGTATGAGGTCAATTACCGCGATTTATCCATGGGCGCCATCGAGCTGGATGGCGGTGATATTGGTGAGGTAAAGACGGTTCGCAATACGGTATTTATTCCCGAGTTGCTGAGCTACATGATGCGGCTGCGCCAGTCTGTCGGTCATGTGGATTCTGTCACCTGCCGGGCTATTTTCGGCACGGATGCCAATTCGCAAACCGGTTGCGGTGTGAATGCAGATGCGCTGTGGCAATCGGCTACGGTCACCGCCGTTAACAGCGATGAGCCCAAAGTCACCTATCTGGTGGATGATATTGCCACGCTTTCCACGGCTGCCAACCGCTGGCGGGTGCGCTGGAAAACTGGCGATAACGTCTCCGCGCGGTTGTATCAGATCGAGGCCGTGGATACCGCCAGCGGCCAGATTACGCAAATAGAACCCCTGCCGTTTGCCGTGCAACCCGGTGATGAATTGGAAATTCGCGAAGACTGCGACAAACAGTTTTCCACCTGTAAATACCACGGCAACGAGCTGGATTTTAAAGGCGAGAATCTAATCCCTATCGGCCAAGCCTCAGACACGCCCGGTGCCGGTGTCTCCGGTAGTGCCGGCGGCGGTAGCGACTGGCCCGGCGTGAGCAGCCACCAGGAATAATATGAATCAACAAAGACAAGCGACACTGGCTTATGCAAGAAGCCTGGTGGCTAATGGTGTGCGCTGGCGCCATCGAGGCCGCACAGACTGGGCGGTAGATTGTGTGGGCATGATAGTGCTCAGCCTGCGCGCTGCCGGTGTCGATATCGAAGATGAAAAACACTACGGCCGCGAGCCCTGGAAAGATGGCCTGCGGCACAAAATGCAGCGGCGTTTCGGCAACCCGGTGGCGGAGCCCCTATGGCAGCCGGGGGATATTGCAGTATTTAAATCGCCGCAAAAATCCGACCCCAGCCATGTAGGTTTTTTAGGGGATTACCCGCACGGTGGATTCTCCCTAATTCACGCCCACGCCGACCAAGATTGCCGCGAGCATATTTTAGATAAGCGCTGGCGCCGCCTATTGGTGGAGGTGTATTCCCCATGGGTAACTTAATTTTCGGTACCACGACGATTGAGGGGCGCACCTTTGACGATATCAAAGTGCAGACCTCCAAAGCCGGCGTACCGCGCCCGATTATTTTTGGCAAGGTGCTGCCGGTCATCGGCAATATTATTGCCACCACCGCGCCCAAGATTGTTAAGAAAAAAGAAAAACAAAAATCCGGAAAGGGCGGCGGCTCGACAGAAGTTGTCAACGAGGAGGTTTACCGCACCTACGCCATACGGATTTGCGAGGGGCCTATCACCGGTATCTCCCGCGTCTGGCGCAACAACGAATTGGTATACGACCGCGATAGCATCGACAGCACGCAAGCCACCAACAACCTGGCCTTTTTACGCATTGCCGAATTCTTTCTTGGCGACTGGGACCAGATGCCCAGCGCAGTAATGCAAGCCGCCTTTGGGGTTAGCGAAGTACACGCCTATCGCGGCACCTGTTACATGGTGATCGACAACGAAAACCTCACCAGTACCGGCGGTGCGATTCCCCAATTTGCCTTTGAAGTGGAGCGGGCTGAGGGGGTGGCGCTCACCTCTAAGCCTTACGCGCTGGAATTTGCCGACGCCCTTAAAGCGGACTTTGTAGAAGCGCGAGGCGCGCCCGAAGCTCTGGCGCGCGATAGCGTGAGCGCGGGGTTTGCGGGTGTCTCGGGTGAGCTGCGCTCGATCAAGGCCAGCTACGAAAACTGGAGCCCGGAAAAACTGGAATCCACTTTTGTTGGAGTCGCGGGGGAGTTGCGTTCGCTATTAACGAGTTACGACCTCTACAACCCGGAATCTGTTTCTTCGCAGTTTGTCAGCGTGGCGGGTGATTTACAAAAGGCCCTGATTAGTTATGACCAAAGCATCCCGGATAATTTGTCTGCGACGTTTGTCGGCGTTACTGGAGATTTAACCTAATGAAATCTAATAACCGCGTGCGCGGTTTCTACAAAATAGAAACCTTTAAAGCCACACAGTCAGAGGCGGGGCTTCGCGAAATTCCCGGTAGCCGCGTGTGTCGCGCCGAGTTTGAAAATCTGATTACGGATCTGGGGTTGGATCAGCTGGGCACCAAGTCGCCCCACAGCTGCACATCCAACTGCTATGTGGGCAGCGGATCGACAACCCCCACGGTCAACGATACCGATATGTCCGCTTATAAAGCCATTCACAACACCTTGCAATCCAGCGCGCGCAGCGCCCAGGCCAGCACGGACCCCTGGTACCTGTCGCTGCAAAAAGTGTATCGCTTTGATCAGGGCGACGCCGCCGGCAATTTATCCGAGGTGGGTGTGGGTTGGGCTAACACGTCGAGCGGCAATCTGTTTTCGCGGGCACTGATTCAAGATGCCGACGGCAATCCCAGCAGCATCACCGTACTCTCTGATGAGTACCTGGACGTGACTTACGAACTTCGTATTTACCCCGAACTGGACGACGTGACCGGGGTTGTCACCATTGGCGGTGTGGACTACGACTATATTGCCCGCCCCTGCCGCGTATCCACTGCGGCCTCTAGCGCTTGGGATTTTGACCGCTCCGGTAACAGCGGGGTTTATGCCTATGCCTATGCCGGTGATATTGGCGATGTGACCGGTTTACCAACCGGCACCAGCGTTAGCGGTAGCACTGCGGATGGCGGCTACTCCGCAGGGAGTTTTCAGGCTTCGGGGCAGTACTCCTGGGGATTAAATCAAGCTAACTTTGGCGGGGTGCGTTCAATTGCCGCCAATACCGGTTGGGCGCGTTGGCAAGTGCAATTTGCGGCGGTCTCCGATGGCAGCGCCATACCTAAAGACTCTGAAACCGTTCTTACCATTACGCTCTCCCACTCCTGGGCGCGGGGCTGACATGCTGCCGGAGAATGAGTTGTCACAGGAAAGCGTGCCCGCGCCTTTTATGGGCGGTGCCGCCTTGCCGGTGCGGAATGTTACCGACTATGAATCCGGCGGCATTGCCCTGCAAGATCCCAGCGAGGGGCTGAATTATCAGGTCTGGCGCGCGCGGGTATTGAATAACGGCTGCGACATTGTGCTGAATGCCCATGAGGTGGCCGAGTTCACGCTAATCAGCGGCACGGATATTACTGAGGTCTCACTGTCCTTCGACCAGAATATGCGCCCCGTGGTTGCCTATGTGGAGGGCGGCACAGCCAAGCTCTACTGGTACGACTCCTCACAGGGTGCACAGGTGATTACCGACTGGCCCGGCATTATCACTCCGCGCGTTACCCTGGATGATAAGCGGCAATTACAGTCCGGTGTCAGTGATGTCATTTTTGCTTATCTCAAAGACGGCAACCTCTATTGCCGGCAACAGCGCGACCGCTACCAAACCGAATACCTATTACACGAAAACGTGAATAGCGATGGCCTGATTAAAATCGGTATGCACAAACAATACCGCCTGCAATTCCTATTAAAGTCTTAATCCTATGTCCGCCCAATATCCTCTATACGCCATCGTCGCCGAGCTGTGCGAGCGCGCCGGCTTGCCCCCTGGGAAATTTAATACCACGCGACTTGAAGGTTATGTGCAGGGAATGCAGGTTACGAATGAATCCCCGGTATACGAGCATATCCAAGAGCTGGCCCAGCTGTTTTTTTTCGATCCGGTCAATCGCGGGGGTGAAATAGATTTTGTTCCGCGCGGCGGTGAACCGGTAATGGAAATCGACGAGAACGATTTAATCGGCGATAGCGACGACGAGAAAACCCGCCGCTCCCCCGAGGATATTGTGCAGGTATTAAACCTGAACTATTACGATTCTGTCGGCGGTATCGATACCTGCAAGCAAACCTCAGACCGCAGTATCGACACTCGCGGCGAAGGGGAAAAAAGTATTGAAACCCCCGTGGTGCTGGAAACCGATCAGGCCGCGCAGACTGCGGTGATTATGCATAAGGTGATGATCGAAGAGCAGCGCGGTGATGGTGAAATTACTTTGCCGCGCAGTTACCTGGGGCTTACCGCTGGTGATGTGGTGCTGTATCAGGGCGACCGCCTTCGCATCGATGAGGTGAATATTGATCGGGGCGAGCAAAAATACAAACTGCTACACGACCGTAAAAGCGCTTACCAAAGCCAGGCTTTAGGCGTGGCCCCCATGGCCGCACCGGACCCGGTGCCGCTGGTGGCCGGCTCGACCTATATCGAATTTATCGACGCGCCGATACTGTCCAGCGGTGACGATACCCAGCTGGGTTATTACATCGCTATCGCCGGCAGCAACAGCGCCTGGAGCGGTGCGACTGTCGCGCTGTCTTTAGATGGTGGAGAAAACTATACCGAGTCGGATACCACGGACGTTGAGGCGGTAATGGGTGAGCTGGTGACTGCACTCGGCACTCACAAGCGCGAGATCCCCGACACCCACAACCGCGTGCAAATCCAACTCTACGACGACGGCGACGCGCTCGAGTATCGCACGCTAGCGCAGCTGCTCAACCGGCAGAACCGGGCACTGATAGGTAATGAAATAGTGAGCTTTGGCGAGGCCGACGAGATCAGCCCCGGCGTGTGGGAAATTGGCTACCTGCTGCGCGGCCGCCTGGGAACCGAAATCACCCAGCACTCAGCGGGTACCCGCTTTGTCTTACTGGATCGCAACACGCTCAACTATATCCCCACCGAGCGCTACAACCTGAACCAGCTACTCACCTTCCGCGCCACCAGTTCCGGCAGCGGCGAAGAGACCACCACTGCTGCCACCTACACCGGCGCCAGTCATATTGAGCCAGCACCCACCAGCCTGCGCGCCTACCGCAGCGGCGGCCAGCTCACCATCGAATGGGTTGGGGTGGGGCGCTTAGGTGGCCGCGCTGCCTACGATCAAAGCCAGTTCTTTACCGGCTACCGGGTAACGGTGAACGGCGATAGCACCGACACCACTGCCACCACGCTAACAATCCCCGACCCAGGCACCGCCACGATTCAAGTGAGCCAAATCAACAGCATCACCGGCACCGGCCCGGCTGCGGAAATCACGGTATAAACAGGATAAAAGGACCATGAGCAACACACCCAACAACGCCATACCCTACGCCGCCGAAGGCACCCTGGACCCAGCCGCGAGCCTCAACCAAGCCCTGGATACCATCGACGCGCTGTTACAGATCGAAGTGCTGGGGATCCAAAACGATCCCCCCGGCTCCCCCAGTGATGGCGATCGCTACATAGTTGCCACCGGTAGCAATGAGTGGGCAAACCAAAACGGCCAGCTCGCCCGCTATGTGGCGGACCCCGGCTACTGGCAATTCTTCCCCGCAAAGGTCGCGCTGAATCAAGCGGATGGCCTGCTGTATATCAACGGCAACAGCGGCTGGCAGGTAGCCAACCGCCCGGCGACTCTGCCGGAGATTACTGGGGATACCAGCACGGATTTGGCTGGGGTGGTTGGGCAGATGTTGGGGGCTTTGGATGAGGTGCTATGGGATAATCAGACAGCTTAACAGTGATCCCGAACGACTGTATAGAAGGGGATGGAGCAGTAGAGAAAATGGTGGATAGTGGTCACGATGATCGCTCTTTCAGTTGGCTCTTTTGTACCAGGTAATTGTAATGTATTGATTTGATGGAAGAGGGTCGCGTGTTGGCGTAAATTTGTATCAAGAATAGTGGTCAAGTAAAAAGTATATATGGTGACCACTGTACCTATGGCAAAATTTATAGGAAGTTTGATTCATGAAGTTAGTTCAGTGGACTCTATTCATCGATATGCTCGGTTATCGTGATATCAATGGTGCAATCCAAAACGAAGAAAGCGCAAGAGAATTTATTGATTTTATGCTTTCAAATAGAGAAATATTTGAAATTCAAAATTCAGAAGGTATCAAACAGCGATATCGGGATGACTTGCAGTTCAATCTGTATGAATATTACGATATTCAACATGCTTTTATTTCAGACTCATTGGTAATAACTTACTATCCAAAAGAAGTTAAAAGCCTGACGAATGAAGATAAAATGTTTATGCATTCTGCTAATGCTTTATTTATCATTCTAATGAGACTTCAAACATTTATTTTTAATTGTTTTTCTGAAAAGGGAATTTTCTTAAGAGGTGGGATTTCCAATGGGTATTGCTACCTAAAGGATAGCTTTGCTGTGGGGACGGGTTTGATTGATGCTTACAATCTAGAAAGCAAAGTTGCTAAATATCCGAGGATTGCACTTTCTCCCCACGTTCTTGGAAACGAGAAGTTGATGGAGAGATTTGATTTTATTAATAAGAAAATGTATGGAAGGCATAAGTTTATCGCTCAGGATTCTGATGGGGTAAGCTATTTAGATTACCTAACTTATAATATAGCTACGGTTGACGTTAACCTCCCCATGGTGTGGAAAACTGTTATGGAGTCTCCCGAAAATCATCACAGAAATGTTGAAAATATGAGGCTCTTTATTAGGAAACATAAAGAGGCTATTTTTAATAAGATAAAGGAGTTAGAACTAAAGCTAGAAGTCGCACCTGAGGATGAAAAGGGAGAAGTTAATAAAATTTTAGCTAAATTTTTATGGTTAAAAGACTATCACAACTCTGTTGTTTCTATTTCTAACTTTGACAAACACGTACTGTAAAAATCTAACAAAGCTAAGTAACAGGAGTACTAAAGCGTAGTTGTTTTTGGTTCGTTACGCTATCGTTCCGCTCGACCCAAAAACAACTACGCTTCAGCGTCCGGTGCTGGCGGCGTTATCCCAACCTCTTCCAAAGTTGGTAGCTACTCTCAATAACCCGATGGATATGCCGGCGAAACTCCTCCGGTAATTGCGAATAAAGTCGAGCAAGAAAAGGGGGAAAGGGAATCTGCGCAAAGTGGTGCAGGTTCTCCACCCCGTACACTTCCGCCAAAGTAATCCCCACCGCCTCACACCACACCGGCAGCAGGTCCGCCGGTATTCTTTGTACGCCCGTTTCCATTTTCGAAATTTGAGATGACACAAGCCCCAGCTGCCTTGCCAGCTGTGCAACCGTCATCCTCTCCCGTTTCCGTGCGTTGCGCAGGCGATCGCCTAGTGATCCGGCCTCAAACATCGAGCCGCGTTATACACCCTCATGAAATCAAAGTATTTCGAAAATCGAAACTTAGCTGCATTCTACCGTGCTAAACCAGAAAGCTTTCAGCACAACTGTTCATGCAATGTGAATTTGGTAGTAGCGTTTGGCGACTTGTCGTCATAAGGCAGTACAGATAACTGGCATTCGGTGACACAAGGCAGAGATAGGACTAGCAGTTACAAGGAGTTGAGCATGCCTATGAAATCGCAAATGGAGCAATTGCAGCGGATCGCAAGTCTGTGTGTGGCCCTGGAGTGGGTAGCAGCCTACCCAGATTTAGCGGGAAGGGATGCGGTATTAAAGCTAATAGGTGAGGAGGTGAGCACCACTATCCAAGGGGTGATCTATTCGGTTGAGTTAAAAGGAGGTGGCGGCGCCGAGATGGCTTGAGTACATCAATGCCTGTGAGGCCCTGGAGTCACACAGGCTACTTGTCTTTCATGGGGGCTGGCTAATACACTGTATATAGATACAGTATATTGTTAGAGCACATGAAACTATCCCCTCTATACGGCAGTGGCGTCAGCTGCGGCTTTCCCTCGCCAGCGGATGACCACAAAGAAGCGGCACTCAGCCTGGATCAACACCTGATTACCAGCCCGGCTGCCACCTTCCTGGCTAGGGCCAACGGTGATTCCATGCGGGATCTCGGCATTTTTGACCGGGATCTGCTGGTAGTTGATCGATCCTTAACCCCGGTTCACGGTGATGTGGTGGTGGTTGCCCTGGATGGGCAGCTAACCTGCAAAGTGCTTGATCGGCAAAAAGGGCAGCTGCTGTCCGCGAATGATAAATACGCCCCAATCCCCATTTGGGAAGGGCAGGAATTGATTGTCGAGGGAGTGGTCAAGGCTTCCGTTCGGTACCACCGGCCCTGCTAATGCTGGTACTGGTGGATTGCAACAGCTGCTATGCCAGCTGTGAACAGATATTCCGGCCCGACCTGCGCGGGCGCCCGGTAGTGGTACTGTCCAATAACGATGGCTTTGTGGTGGCGCGCTCTAAGGAGGCGAAACTATTAGGCATTGGCGACCTGGAGCCGTTCTTTAAAGTTGAGCACCTGCTGCGCCTCCATCGCGTGGCGATCTTCTCCAGTAATTATCCCTTGTATGGCGATATCTCCCACCGGGTAATGACCACCCTGCGCGAGTTCAGTCCCAACGTGGAGGTTTACAGCATTGATGAAATGTTTATGGATCTCCACGGGCTGCAAGAGCATTGGCTGGATTATGGCCGTACAATCCGCAACACCCTCTGGAGAGATATTCGCATGCCTGTCGGTGTGGGCATTGCGCCCAGTAAAACCCTGGCCAAGCTTGCCAATCGAGCGGCCAAGAAAATCCCTAAGTGCGATGGCGTCTGCGCGCTGGATACGCCAGCCAAGTGGCAGTGGATGCAGCGCCGCACAGCGGTCAGTGATGTTTGGGGCATAGGTCGGCGCCTCACCAAGCGCCTGGCCGACTTCGGTATACAAACCGCCTATGACCTAGCGCAGGCCAACCCAAAGATTTTGCGCCGCCGTCTCAATATCAATATTGAGCGAACTATTGAGGAGTTAAATGGAGTTGCCTGTCTCGGTCTGGAGGAAGTGCCCCCGGCAAAGAAGCAGATTTACTGCACTCGCTCCTTCGGTGAAAAGCTCACCGACCTAGCACCGATTCTACAAGCCGCCACTCTCTACGCTAGCAGGGCAGCAGAGAAACTGCGTGCGCAGAAATCCCTGGTAAAGTCGATTCACTTATTCCTGCATACCTCACCCCATGAGCCCAGCTACTACAGCCGCAGCACCGTAGTACAAACCCCATACCCCACCGACGATTCCCGAATCATTGTCCAGCTAGTGAGAAGGGCCATTGCCGACTTGTACCGCCCAGGTTGCCGTTTTATGAAAGCCGGCGTCGGGCTTGTCGAGATTATCCCCCGCGCGCTGGGGCAGGGTGATCTATTCACCCCAGGGCAATCGGTTAGGGCAGGGGAGACCATGCAAGCGCTGGACCGGATCAATAAAAAGTTTGGCCGGGGAACATTGTTTCTAGGGGCCGAAGGAATTCAGAAAAAGTGGAAGATGCGGCAGGCATTTACATCGCCTGCCTATACGACTCGGTGGGGGGATTTGCCGAGGGTGGTGACTTGACCTAACAGTAGAATGAATCTCTTTTTGAAAGAGTGGTTGATCTAGGTCTGTAACTGTTCGATGTTTGATTCTTTAGCAACTTTTAGTAATAAGTGGGCGACTTTTGTTGGATGAACTCCACCCCCTCCAAAGCCGGATGATACATATGCAAGCCCGGCATTGATTAAATTACTGGTGACAGGATCGTCATCAGTAGGTCTGGCTCGGCCAGTTTCCATGGCGCAGAAATCGGGCAGATGATTAATATCGCACATCAAGAACCTCTGCAAGGAATAGTTGATTCGCTCAAAATCCGGAGCGCTGATTTCACCATGAGCGTATAATCGAAGGGCGATTCCGAGTAGCTTCGGTTTGTATTCACCGTCCATGTTTGAGAGTGCTTCTATAAGTCTTTCTCCGGTTTTCTCTAAAAACTCGGAGTCATTATCAAGTTTCTCAACCAACGAGTTTCTTTCGCTTTCACTCAGGTAGGAAATCTCCTTTAGGAAGGCGATCATCTTTTTTGCAAATAGATAGTTCTTAACAGTTGTTATCCCCTTTCCGATATTTAGAAGGGTGGAGAGGATGGGGATATCTTTAGTCACCCCGCTATCCATTAAGCTGTCAATCGATACTTCGCCTATTGATTCTATAGCTTTTGGAAGGTCTGAATTTGCTATCGTTTCACGGAGGGACTTTCTGAAATTGAAGGTCATTTACTTACCTGCTTAAATCTTCACGTTATAATTTCTTTATCTGTAATCTGCAGCTTTTAAAGGGGGGATTCGATGAAGGTAGCTAACTTAGCCCACCACCTTGTATAGGCTTCCGTCTGCTCTTTCAAGTAGTCATAGTGGTCATAGACTTGCCACTGACCTGGCAGTTTATGCCCCAGCATAATCTCGGCAATATGCGGCTCAGTCAGTTCGGAAAAGTTTGTCCTTGCCGTCTTGCGCAGGTCGTGCACGGACCAGTGTTTCATTTCATAGTCTCTGTGCCGGCGCAGCCACTGCATCAGATTGTAAGGCAGTGCCAGCGGCGCACCCTGGCCCATAGGTTTATCACTGCCGCTATTATTGAATAGGTGTTTGCCTTCGCCGCTCAGCAGAAAAGCCTCTTTCAGCAGGGGCTCAACCTCGGGAATGATGGGGCGCAGTAGGGGCTTCTTGGTCGACTTGCCCATCTTGTGGTTAGCGGGCGGCACTGTCCAGATGCGCTTCTTGAAATCGAAGTGCTCCTTCTCGCTTATGCGCAGCTCGCCATTGCGGCAGCCATAGAACAGGCAAAGCTTGAGGAAGATCTTATTTTTCGCCGCCATGCGCGAGTTGTCCACGGCCATCCACATCATGCCGATTTCATCCGGGCTTAGAGAGCGGGTGCCGATGCTTTTCTTTATATGTAGATCTTCTGTTGCATTGATATTGGCGATTGGGTTGCTAGTGATCAGCCTGCGCCGCACACCCCACTTCAACATTTGCTTGGCATTGGTCAGGATTCGATCGGCAATACCGGGGGTGGCCTGTGCCCGCTTTTCCAGCAGTGCCAACCATTCGTGAAGTGTGACTTCTTCAGCGGGTAGATGGCCAACGGCAGGGAATACGTACAACTGGAAAGAGCGCAGGATTTCGTGGTGCCCTTTCTTGTTTACCTTGCAGTAGGAGTGATACCACTGTAAGAACAATTCCTCTAAAGAGTCGGCATTGAGAATCGCCTGCTTTTCTAGCTGCTTTACCACCCTGGGGTCATAGCCCTGCTCGAGCTTTCCCTTCAGGCGCAGCCCCTCGCTCCTGGCATTCCTCAGTGTCATTAATGGATAGGAACCGAGATCAACACGGGCCGGCTTACCGTCGTAGCGGTAGCGAAGCTGAAAAGTGATTTTTCCCTGGGGCGTAACGCGAACACTAAGGCCATCCCGATCAGCCTTTTCAATCCGCTTTTCCCTTTGCTTACCTGCGTTGGCTTTAAGCCAAGTATCCGACAACGCCATGACAACCTCCTTGTGTACATATCTTTTAAGGCTAACAAAAAGGCGATTTGTGTACACGCCTATGTACACATTTATTTCGGCTGGGGTTGGTTTTAGATGGCTTAAGCTGTCGCGGGTCTAATGCTTGTAAGGTAGTGTTTTGTACGGGATTTACTGGTTTTTTGTCGTAGGTTGTCAGGCTGTGACTAGGGGGGATTTATAGGGGTGGGAAATAATGGCGAAGGTGCGGCGGCCGGCAAAGCCTGCCAGGGAAGAACTTTGACCCATACTTTAAGATTCGATCACTGGATATTCGAAAAAAATAGGGGCGTATTATACACGCAGGCGTTGCTCCGAGGGTGGGGTATACTGCGAAATTAGACTTGTCAGTTTACCAGCTCGGCGAATGGGGTCATGTCAATGGGCTGAGTTGCCAGCGGGACTGGCACACCTGGACAATTTGCTCAAATCCATTTGGATTAACACTGTACTCTGTTGTGGCCAACAGTCATCGAGGGGCTTTTAGCGGTGCAGTGGCAAACTCAGTTATTGAAGGGGAGAGGTTATGAGCCGGGAGCGTTTACAGGCATTGCGGGAAGAGTTGCAGCGGCAGGGTGTCGATGCTTTCTTGGTACCCCGGGCTGATGAGTACCAAAATGAAAGTGTTCCTGCGGCAGATGAGCGACTGCCCTGGCTGACAGGTTTCACTGGTTCCGCAGGAATGGCTGCGGTAGGCAGTCGAGAAGCGGCATTATTTGTTGATGGTCGCTATACCTTGCAGGCGCAGCAACAACTTGGTGATCAACCCATTGAGTTAATGAGCCTCAGTCAAGTCGCGATCATTGAGTGGCTGTGTAGTCAGCTGGATGCCGGTCAGTCTCTGGGGTATGACCCGCGACTGCACACGGAGCCGGGATTGGCCTTGATCAAGAAGCGATTGGCTGAAAGGGATATCCAACTGCAGCCGATGGAACAGAGCCCGATTGATGCCATCTGGAATGACCGCCCCGCATCTCCCTGTGGGCCTGCGCGCCCACACCCCTTCATCTTTACTGGTGAGCATTCCAAAGAGAAACGGCAGAGGATTGCCCGACGTCTCGCAGAAAAACGAGCCGATGCTTTATGGCTACCAAATCCTGAAAGCTGTGCTTGGCTTTTTAATATCCGTGGAGAGGATATTCCGCACTTACCAGTGGCCTTGGCCAATGCAGTCCTTTATCGGGATGGCAGTGCAACTCTTTATTTGGGGGAGGGCGCTGTAGGGGATGCGTTGATTGAGCACTTGGATAAAGATGTAAGTCTAGTCGTGGCCAAAGGGGAATTATTTGAAAATATTAAGCGCCGCCACGTCAATAAAATATGGATAGATCCCCTGATTAGCAACAGTTGGACTTTACAGCAATTGCGGGCACTGGATATTGAACTAATGCTGGAAGGTGACCCGGTCACGGAAGCCAAGGCCTGTAAGAATGCGATTGAACTGGCAGGCAGCCAGGCTGCACACGAAAGGGATGGTGCTGCGGTGTGTGAATTCCTGGCGGAAATACCTGAACAGGTTGCGACAGGCCATTTTGACGAATTGTCCGCAGTAAAGCTTTTACGGAGTAAAAGGGAGGCTCGCGAAGGCTTTCAGGGCAACAGTTTTGAGACAATTTCCGGCTATGGTCCGAATGGGGCCATTGTGCACTATCGGGTGAGCCCTGAATCCAGTTTGGCTATAAAGCCAGAAGGGGTATATCTGTGCGATTCTGGAGGCCAATATCCAGATGGCACCACTGATATTACCCGAACTGTTGCTCTGGGTGAGTTCCCGCCTTCGGCAAAAGAAAATTTTACCCGGGTTTTAAAGGGACATATTGCAATTGCGACTTTGCGATTCCCCAGGGGGACTTGTGGAGAGCAAATTGATGCGCTTGCACGCCGTTCGCTGTGGGAGGTAGGGCTGGATTATGCCCATGGTACCGGTCACGGTGTTGGTAGTTTCTTAAGTGTTCACGAGGGGCCACAGCGGATAGGTAAGGCTGTAACAGGTGTTGCTCTTCAGCCGGGGATGATCGTTTCCAACGAACCGGGGTTTTATCTCACAGGGCAGTACGGCATCCGTATTGAAAATTTGGTGTTTGTGAAACAGAGCGAAAATTATCCAGATTTTCTAGAATTTGAAGAACTTACGTTAGCTCCGATCGACCGTAATTTGATTGACGTGGCACTACTCACTGAGACTGAACGGGAATGGCTGAATCGTTACCACCAGAGGGTGCGGGATGTGATTACCCCGCTGGTTACTGAAAAAACTGCTGAATGGTTAAAATTGGCTACTGAAGCTTTGTAGTGTGAATCTGGGGGCTGCGTGCCCCCAGGCATAATTAATTTATCTCAAACTTATAGCCAGCACCGTAGACAGAGTGAATTAACTCTTTTTCAGGCATAAGCACTGATATTTTCTTGCGCACTTTTTTGATGTGGCTATCAATAGTTCGGTCGCTGATTACGCGGTAATCGGAATAGATACGGTCCATGATTTGTTCGCGGGAAAAAATTCGACCGGGCTCACTGTAAAGTAGGTCAAATAGGTGGAACTCCAGCGCAGTAAGATTGGCGTCTTTACCTCCGATTCGCAGTTGCCCGGTATTTCTATCTAGTTCGATGCCACCATTTCCGACTTCGCCCTTTTGTGGTCGACGGCGCAACACCGCTTTCACCCGTGCGACGAGTTCCCTGGGGCTGTAGGGTTTACAAACATAGTCGTCGGCACCGGATTCCAGGCCGCGCAAACGATCGGGTTCCTCAATTTGCGCAGTCATTATAATAATTGGAACGTCGTTGCCTTTTTGGCGAATCTCTTCGCAAATCTCCATCCCATGCCGCCCAGGTAGCATCAGGTCGAGAAGGATCAAATCCGGTTTCATAGTTTCCACTTTGGGGACAACCTGATTACCATCAGAAATGATCTCGGCTTGATAGTCGGCGGCATGAAGATAATCCAGTAGTAGGTGCGCAAGTTCGGTTTCATCTTCGACTATTAATATTTTGGCGCTCATAACTTCCTACCATTTAATCCTTTGGCTTAGGGGTAAAAAAATACTTATTTCAAGACCGCCCATAGTGGACGGAGTTGCAGAAATGCTACCCTCGTGTGCTGTAACAATATTTTGGCAAATTGATAGCCCCAAACCCGCACCGCCGGTTTCCCGGCTGCGTGAACTATCTGCTCTATACAGGCGCTCGAACAGGTGTGGTATATCAGCACTGGCAACACCGGGGGCGGAGTCGGCGAAAGTGATAATGGCTGTTCGGGCTTCACAGCGCGCAGTTACTTTGAGTTGTCCCCCACTATCGGTGTAGCGCAGGCTGTTGGTTAACAGGTTGCTAAATAACTGATTGAGGCGTGCTTCATCTGCGTAGACTAACTTATCTTCCGATAGTTGGAGGTCACTGCTTAAGCGAATACCTTTCTGGTCGAATGGAATTTCAAAGTCTTCGATAACACTTCGTAGGATATTCTCCAGGGAGATGTCGGACTTGCAGTAACTTAGTGCCCCCGCGTCGGAGAGAGACAACTCATAGAGATCATCTATCAGGCGGCTCAATTGTTGAATTTTGCTGTGCAGTATGCGCAGGTTCTCTGGTGTGGCTGATCTGATACCGTCTTGAATGGCTTCAATCTGCCCTTTTAATACTGCGAGAGGTGTGCGCAGCTCATGCGAAATATCTGCCATCCATCGGTTTCGGGCATGTTCATTTGCTTCCAGCGTTGCGGCGAGCCGATTAAAGTCAGCACTTAATTGGCCCAGCTCATCTCGCTGCTCTATATCAATACGGGTTTTGAAGTTGCCGGATGTAAGATGGGATGTCGCTTCGGTCAGCTTACGGATGGGCCTTACCAGCTGCCAGGCAAGGGGGATGGCAATGGCTAGTGCCAGAATGAAGGTGGCAACAGAGATAAGAGCGAAAGTCCGCGATTGCTCTTTAACAAACCCTACGGCCAAATCATCATCTAACACGGGTAGTGGATTGATAGCCAGGTAACCAACGGTTTCTCCGTTCACAACCAGAGGCTGCATTACCATGTTCTCAGATCCTGAATAACGACCTATCAGAGGTCTTTTCTCTTTGTTCAACAGGACCAGGCGGGCATTAAGCGACTTGCCCACTGCGTGTTCAGGTGGGGGCTCAGGCGGGCGGCGGGGCCCCCTCGTACCCGGAGGTGGACGATGTGGGGGTGGCATATCCTCAAAGTGACTGGACATCACGCGTCTGTGGAGTCTTTGCCAGCGCCTGCTATTGCCGTCGATAGATTGCCAGCTCCCTTCGCTGGCGTAGATTTCTTGTAACTCATCTACTAAATCGCCGACCTCGCGAAGCTCCTGAGACTGGATATAGGTCATAAAACCATGCTTAAAGCTCCACTGAAAGAATACGAACATTCCGCCAACAGTAATTGCTGTAGTCAATAAGAAAGCGAGGCTTAGTTTATAGCGAATATTTAACGACATAGCCGGTAGCTTGGATTTCAGTAGCCTGTGTTCACAGTGAGCTCAGGTGCATTTTACTCTGTTTCCACTGAGGAAACGCGGCTCAGAAGATCAAGCCTACACTTACTGTAAATATCAGGGCAATCTTTTAACACTCCGAGAGTCTCACGATAAGAGCTCAAGCTAAGTGCCAATAAGCTTAGCTTGGTTATCCAAAGCTGTTCTTGGGGCCTCCATGCCCTGAGTCGGTAGGAGAGATTGAGTCCTTACTGGTAGTTACTTCTATTATTATCCCGGTTTGCCTGTGCTTACTCCCGGCTTTATTGGAGATGTAGAAAAACGATGCAATATCAGATCGGGCTTATCGAGCCGGATAAATAGAGTTGCAAGAATTCTCTTCCCTCCCCGGCTCCAGGTACTGTGGTCATGGGCGTTAAGAGTGACAGTAATTTGGTTGAAGCCCGATTTAAACAGCTTGTCGGGAAGGTGTAAGTCTGGACCATAGATTCGCTGTATTTTCTTACCGTTGATATAGAGATGGGCATGACCTTCCAGATATTGCTTTGAGGCATCATTGGCGTGGCGAGGGGATTCAAATTCGAACCGGTCGTAGTCTATATGTAGGTTATATCCGGACATTTTATCGCGACTAATGTCCAGTTCGATGCGCGGTGCAGCATTGTGTAAAGGGATCTCGACTACTGGGTGTTGGTCGCCGTTATGGCCCGTGTGTGAGTCTGGCTGTGCTGTAGCAAGGTTGGTTATTCCCCAGATAAAAGACCCGATAAGAACGGCTCGAAGAATTTTCATTATTGTCTCACTCCCAGGTTTGGCGATGGGGCAACATACTTCATTCAAACTGCTGTTGCTGTGAATACTTCTGGTTACCAGTGCTTTTAGTCTATCGGGTGCTATTGCTCCAGTTACTTCCATTACCTGGGGTGTCGGTCCCCGTAAAAACAAGGGACCGCAAAGCTTACACTTACTGCGACTCCAGGGAGATTTCCGGCGTATTAGGAAAGTGGCTTGGCCTTCAATGTTAGTGCACCGCTGAACTACTGTGTTGAGCACTCATTGACAATAGTTTGATCATCTAGCTTGCCGTAAAAGCGGGGGCCAAAAGTATATGGGAAGGCGGGGACAAGCTCACCATCATCATCGACAGTGACAGTCAGGTGGTAATGGTATCCCCTTTCGTCATCTGAGTGACCGTTATGCTGGTCCAAATATACTCCGCCTTCATTAGTCAGGTCTTCGTCCCAGTAATAGTCCTCGTAGAAAAAGCCCGCCGCCGTAGTGAACTCATTGCCTGACAGGGAGGTATAAGAGCCACTTGTCGTGGGACCGGTATTCGATGTTGTTTCGACTCCTTGGGAGAGGTCGTATTCATCCACCAAGAGACAGCTTCTCTCGCCTGCTACGCCGCAACCGCTCTCGGAGCTGGGGTCGTCATAATCTCGTACAGCCCAGCTGCTTTCTGCGAGTTCTCCTTCACTCTGCCAGGGGCCATAGATTGCATAGCCGTCGGCGGTATAGCCGTAGATAGGGGAGTGGTCGTCACCTATATCGCCAACAAGATCGGCTAGGCAATTGCTATAAAAGTGATGGTGGTAATCTCCGTTTGCGGCGTGTCCACCACAGATATCCACATCGTAGACCTCAGCAACCGGTGCCAGGGTTTGCCAGGTGCCATCCACTGATTGACCATCACCCCAATCATAAATAGAGACGCCATTTACCCAGTAGCCCTGTACGCCGAGCCCCGTTGTGCACTCCTCCGTTGCGGGCTCGGGTTCGACAGGGATGTATCCGACATGAGAGACATTCTCTGGGCAAACGAGCCCTGGTGGCCAAAATCCATAGCCGGCATCTACATCACAGGTGCCAATACCCGTATAGCCAATATCCTGCCCAAAGTTGACAATATCTCCAACGCTGACAGTGGGGCTGCCGGTTTCGAAATCAGAGGAGGCTAATGGACGTTCAAGTAGTCCGTCTAGAATACTTTGAGTAATTTCAATCTCGTAGTCGGGAACACCGGTTGCTGAGACAACGGTGTATTCCCGGCCATCTACGGTTTCTGATGCTACGCTCTGGACGTTGACCAGAACCTGCTCATTGCTGTTACTTTCATAAATGTAAGGCGCGCGTTCGTCATCAGTATTCATAATCCAGACACCAGTATCAGTGCTGGAATCTGACTCTTCAGAGGAGGTCTCAGAAGAATCATCGCCATCCTCATCTGAAGAAGAGCCACTATCGCATCCCTGAAGAACTCCGAGAGATATTATCAACGCTAGTGTATAAGAGAGTGTAGGCTGGCCATTCCGGTCAAAAATTTTAATTATTTTCATATCACACCGTGGCATATGGAGGAGTTGCTCCCCGAACCTAGCGCACAAAAGTGAATGAAATGTGGATGGCCTGCTAGCTACATTTTATATCCTCTTTATCGTCTTAATTTTTTTCAGATTTGTGCACTGCGTTCAAAAGCGATACTCCGTGAGTCAGGCAAAAATATCTTATTGCTTTATTGTAAATAGCCTAAGTAGCCTTTAATTAGTGGGCCGGCTATTAATTAAATATTTTTTGGGGTATTAGCTCCAATTCTCTCTTTGAAAAATTCCAGGTCTTAATCTAATTATCAGGTCGGCTGACTTTGGCTATTTGTTTGTTGCCCCCGATAGGTGATGTTGAAAAGCGGTGTAATACCAGCTCTTTCTTATCGAGGTGAACAAATAAGGTTGCCAGTATTCGCTTTCCACCGCGGCTCCAAGTGCTGTGGTCGTGTGCATTGAGAGTCACGGTGACTTGGTTAAAACCGGGTTTTAGTAATTTTCCGGGAATATGTAAATCTGAGCCATAAAGACGTTGGATTTTTTCCCCATTGATGTAAAGGTGGGCGTGCCCCTCCAGAAACTGCTCAGAATCGTCATTGGCAAAGCGAGGGGATTCCAGCTCAAACCGATCGTAGTCAATATGCAGGTTATAGCCGGACATATCGTCGCGGCTCATGTCCAGTTCGATTCTGGGAGCGGCAACATGCAGAGGTATCTCTATCACCGGATGCTGATCGCCATTGTGGCCCGCGTGAGGATTTGGTTGTGCCGCATACGCGGTCATAGAGGCTGAAACAATCCAGGCCAAAGACCCAGCGATAAAGAACCTGTGCATTTTCATTTAACTCTTACTCCCAAGCTTGAATATGAGTTAGCGGCCAACGGTGGTTGAGCAGCGATTGACGATAGTTTGGTCATCCAGTTTGCCGGCAAAGCGCGGGCCGAAGGTAAATGGGAAAGCTGGAATTAGTTGGCCATTGTTATCCTGCGTAACTGTCAGGTGGTAGTGATAACCTCTTTCACTGTCAGTGTGTCCATTGAATTGATCCAAGTATTCGCCACCTCGCGCTGTCAGGCCTTCATCCCAGTAATAATCCTCGTAGAAAAAACCTGCCGGAGTTTCAAATTCGTTTCCGGATTGAGAGGTGTAGCTACCGCTGGTAGTGGGGCCGGTGTTATTTGTATTGGATACGCCGCGATCAATATCATATTCATCGACTAGCAGACAGCTGCGTTGCCCGGCAACGCCACAGCCGGTGTCTGAACGGGGATCGTCGTAATCCCGTATTGCCCAGCTGCTTTTAGCTAGCACACCTGCGTCTTCCCATGGACCGTAAATTGCGTAGCCATCGGCGGTATAGCCGTAGATAGGGGAGTGTCCATCGGCGGTGTCCCCGGCAATTTCAGCCAGGCAATTACTGTAAAAGTGATGGTGGTAATCGCCGTTAGCTGCATGGCCGCCACAGATATCTACGTCATAGACTTCTGCCATGGGAGCCAGGGTATGCCAAGTGTTATTTACTGACTGTCCGTCACTCCACTGGTAAATTGAGGTTCCATTTACCCAGTAACCCTGTACACCGAGCCCAGTTTCACAGCTGTCAGTGGATGCCTCAGGCTCAGCAGGAATATAGCCTACATGGTCGACGTTTTCGGGGCACACGGGACCTGGGGGCCAGAAGCCATAACCGGCTTCTGAGCCGCAGCTGGAATTACTGCGATAGCCGATGTCCTGGCCGAAGCTAACAACCTCACCAGTTTGTACCAAGGGGTAGCCATTGACGAAGTCTGTAGAGGCTTTTGGACGGCTGATGAGTGCGTCTAGTATTTCCTGGGTTATTTCAATCTGGTAGTCCGGGATACCGGTAGCAGATACGCGGGTATATTCCTTTCCGGCAACGGTTACAGATTCAATACTTTGCACATTAACCAGAACCTGCTGATTACTGTTACTTTCGTAAATATAGGGGGCGCGTTCGTTAGTTGAATTGATAATCCAGGTAGTACCAGAGCTCTCTGTTACCGAGCTTTCCTCGTTACCTGAAATTGTCGAATTATCTGAGGAGCCGGAATTCTCTTCGTTAACGTCCGAAGAAGTGTCCTCGTTATTATTCGATGTATTGCTTGTTTCGTCGGTAGTTGTTTCTGTTGGATTATCTACCGTAGTATCTGTTGGACTTTCCTCTTCAACTGTATTGCTGTTTGAGTCGCTGGAGGAATCTGCAGTGTTATTTCTAGTGTTTTCTGAATTTATAGAATTGTTGTTTTGCCAGTTTCTTCCATTGCTATTGCGAACAGGTACTTCCCTAACCGAACGTTGATCGTTGTTATGCCCAGAGTTGGGATTAGGTTGAGCCACAACACTGGCTGCAGTTAGCCAGGCTAATGAGCCGGCAAGAAAGTACCCGTTAATTTTCACGAGAAAGTTACCTCAATTTATCTTTATTGGTTACCGCCCCACGGTTGTTGAGCATCGGCTGACAACAGTTTGATCATCTAATTTTCCGTAAAAGCGCGGTCCAAAAGTGAAGGGAAAGGCGGGGATTAATTGTCCATCGCTATCGACAGTGACGGTAAGATGATAATGGTATCCTCGCTCATCATCCGAATGGCCATTGTACTGATCTAAATAGACTCCACCTTGAGCTGTAAGTTCTTCGTCCCAATAATAATCTTCGTAGAAAAAACCAGCAGCTGTTTCAAATTCATTTCCGGACGCGGAGGTATATGAATCACTTGTAGTTGGGCCAGTATTAGAAGTAGTTTCCACGCCCTGGGAAATATCATATTCATCGATTAATAAGCAGCTGCGCTCGCCGGCGACACCACAGCCACTTTCGGATGAGGCATCATCGTAATCTCGAACAGCCCAACTACTTTCCGCTAATTCACCCTCACTTTCCCAAGGGCCATAAATTGCATAGCCGTCGGCGGTGTAGCCATAAATTGGAGAGTGGTCGTCACCAATATCGCCGACCATCTCTGCGAGGCATTCACTGTAAAAATGGTGGTGATAATCACCGTTTGCCGCGTGACCACCGCAAATATCAACGTCGTAGACTTCAGCTAGGGGGGCGAGTGTATGCCATGTATTATCAACACTCATCCCGTCACTCCATTGATAAATAGAGGTTCCATTTACCCAGTAGCCCTGTACCCCTAAACCAGTTTCACAACTGTCAGTTGCAGGTTCAGGTTCAACGGGAAAATAGCCAACATGGGAAACATTTTCAGGACAGACAGGCCCCGGTGGCCAAAAGCCATAACCAGCTTCTGCACCACAGGACGAATTACTTTTATATCCAATGTCCTGCCCAAAACTGACAATATCACCAACGCTGACATAGGGGCTGCCGGTTAAAAAGTCAGAGGATGCTTTTGGACGTTCCAGGAGTGCATCGAGAACAGTTTGTGTAATTTCGATAGTGTAATTTGGAATACCGGTTGCTGATACAACAGTGTATTCTTTACCGTCGACAGTTTCAGATTCAACGCTCTGAACATTTACTAGTACTTGTTCATTGCTGTTACTTTCATAGATATAGGGTGCGCGCTCCTCATCAGTATTTAGAATCCAAACCCCGCTATCGGTGCTCGAGCCTGAGCTGTCACTATCATCTGATGAATCGTCATCGCCATTATCGTCACCGGAATCTGAGCCGCTGTCGCTAGTATCTTCAGATGACGAATCTGAATCAGATGAAGAGCTGCCGCCTCCACCGCATGCCTGGAGTACGCCGGAAAGTAATACCAGAGATATTACATAAGGCAAAATGGACTTTCGGTCCGTGTCAAAAATTTCCGTTAATTTCATAGCACACCGTGAACTAGATGGGGGTTAGTCCAGAAATTAGCGGATAAAAGTGGAGAAAATGTGGATAAATATTAACCTAATTTGCAAAGGGTTAAATTGGCTCTATATTTCTGCCTAGTTTGTGCGTAAGTTCAAAAGGATGGCTTTTCTTTCGGTATCAACAGTTAAAAAGTTATTTGCTGGAAAATTACTTATCTCGTTAATGACTTTCTTTGTATTTAATTTAAATAAAATATTATTCTTTCGATATTTTTTTTGACTAAAAGGTCTAGTAGTTGGCTGGCTGTATCTAGTGAAGCCAGCTACTGAAAGCAGAGACCTGGATTCTGAGACTGTATTTGGGAGAGTCGCCAGTCTGGAAGCTTTAACCGGTTCCAGGCTGGCGTGGGGCTTTATCAATGATTTATAGGTGATATAGGTAAGCTGTTTTCTGCTGGCCTAGTTACATGGGCGGTGGGCCAGGGGGAAAACCTCCGCCGACTTCATCGGAGCAAACATTCACAATTGTCTGGTCATCGAGTTTGCCGTAAAAGCGGGGCCCAAAGGTATAGGGGAATGATGGGGTCAGCTGCCCTTCATCATTCAGTTCTACCGTTAGGTGGTAGTGATAACCCCGCTCGCTGTCACTGTGCCCATTGTATTGATCCAGATAAGTGCCCTCCTGGTCGGTCAAATTGGAGTCCCAGTAATAGTCTTCGTAAAAAAAACCGCTGGTGGTTTGAAAAAGGTTGCCTGATAGGGACGTAAATGTATCGCTGGTACTGGGGCCGGATTCGGCAAGTGAACTTGTGCCTTGTGACAAATCGTATTCATCTGCCAATAAGCAACTGCGCTCGCCGGCAATCCCGCAGCCGCTAGTAGAGTCGGCATCGTCATAGTCTCTAGTGACCCAACTACTTATTGCAAGAACACCCTCGGCCTCCCAAGGGCCATAAATGGGATAGCCATCGGCGGTGAACCCGTAGACGGGAGAGTGGCTATCTCCAGTATCTCCAACCAAGTCTGCCAGGCAATCGCTGTAGAAGTGGTGGTGATAGTCTCCCCGGGCAGCGTGTCCACCACAAATATCAACATCGTACATCTCAGCGACAGGTGCCAAAGTGTGCCAGGTGCCATTCACAGACTGTCCATCGCTCCACTGGTAGATAGAGGTTCCGTTGACCCAATAACCCTGAGGTCCGAGTCCACTCTCACAGTCTTCTTCCGAGACCTCTGGCTCAGTTGGAAAATAGCTGTTGTGGGAAACATTTTCTGGGCAGACCGGGCCCGGCGGCCAGAATCCAAAACCCGCTTCGGCGTAGCAGGTATGTGGATTGCTGCTAAAGCCGATATCCTGACCAAAACTCACGATATCGCCAATTTGTACCGTGGGGCTGCCGTAGACAAAGTCGGTGCTCGCTTTGGGGCGATTGATTAGCTCGTCGTAGATAGCAGTGGTGATTTCAATTTCATAATCCGGGATGCCGGATGCTGTGACTTGAGTGTATTCCCTGCCGTCGACAGTGACAGTTTCGATGCTTTGTACATTGACCAGGACCTGCTCATTACTATTGCTTTCGTAGATGTAAGGCGCCCGTTCATCGTCGATATTTAGCACCCAGGGGCTGCTGTCATCGCCAGTATCGTCATCTGATGGGGGTGGATCTGAATCGTCATTGTCGCACCCTGTTAAAGGTGCACAGACCAGAAGTATTGTCAGTGCGCTGATTAATTGGGTGCGGGTTTGAAGGGGGGAAATCTCCTGAAGCCTCATCGAATCACCATCCATGTTTCGCAGTAAGAAGAAGGCGGGCTATGCTGCTGTCTGCCGGGGTTTGGAGGAGTTTGAAGTTATCGGTAAAAATGGGAAGTAATGTGTACGCTGCCCGTTAAGGCACTGATTTCCTTTTGTTGTGTTTTTGG
The DNA here is from genome assembly GCF_052468095.1 of Microbulbifer maximicatervae (SeqCode). Next base: position 4,287,999 of record NZ_CP174332.1, on the reverse strand, counting down.
GGGTGGTGGATAGATGTGGGCCGAATCAGGAGTGGTTCGGCCCACAGATCGATCAGTTGGTTGACAGCTCGGGGCTGGATGTTGTCTCTGCTGTGCGCTGGTGCGTATCGCGGCGCAGCCACCACCAGGAAACAAAGCCGAGAATCAGGTTGGATGCTGCTGTAGCGACAAACAGGCCGGTCATGCCCCACAGGCTGTTTCCAATCCAGGCCAGGGGTAGGTATAGGCCCAGTACCCGCAGGAAAGAAATGACAGTTGCAGGCAGCGGTTTCCCGAGTCCATTGAATGCGGCATTGGCAGACATCACAAAGCCGTAGCCGGCATAGCTGAGAGGTACCAGGGTCAGGTAGGCAACAGCGACGGCGAGAACCTCAGTGGAATCACTGAACAGACTTACGATAGGTTCTGCAACAAAGTAGAGAAGCACCGCCAGTCCCGCTCCAAATACCAGGCAGAACCTTGCCAGTACGCTCACGGTTTCCCGCAGGCGGTCGGTCTTTTCCGCCCCGGCATTCTGTCCCATAAAAGGGCCGACCACAGAGGAAAGTGCGTAAAACACAATAAGTGCCAGGGGTTCTACTCTGAGTGCGACTCCCAGGCCCGCGACGGCATCTTCGCCGTGCACGGCAACGAGTGCAACGACAACTCCTCCCGATACAGGAATAATGACATTGGTGAGCACAGCGGGAAGCCCGACAGCCAACACTTTGCGCCAGGATTCGAGCAGGCCGCTCAGCCGCCATTGTGGGGCTGTCATTAGGTGTTCTTTTTTGATGATGAAGTAAAGTGCAGCAATAAAGCTCAGGGCGCGCACGATAATCGTAGCGATAGCTGCTCCCTGGAGCTCAAGCCGGGGAAAGCCGAAAAGCCCAAAAATCAAAATGGGGTCGAGAATCAGGTTCAGTAGGGCTACCGCCACCATAATACGGCCGGTTACCGCGCTGTTACCAATGGCGCGAAGAGCAGCGAGCGCGACGGTCGGGACAATGACAAAGATGGTTCCCAGATACCAGGGGATCATGTAATCGGCAATAAGCGGAAGCATATCGGGGCCGGCGCCCAGCAGCTCAAATAGAGGGCGCATGGTGGCCAGGCCGACTGCAGTAATCACAACAGCAATCAGCAGTGCCAGTACAGATGCGTCAGTTACCAGGCGGCGAACGTTCTTTATATCCCCTGCGCCGTAAACCCGGGCCACAGCCGAAGAAGTACCTGCGCCGAGACCGATAGCAAAGCTGTTTATGGCCATCACTACCGGGAAGGTGAAACTCATCGCCGCCAGGGGGCCATCGCCCAGCTGGGAGACAAAATAGGTATCGGCGATATTAAAGGACATGGCGGCGAGAATTCCCCAGACCATGGGTAGTGCCAGTCTCTGTAAGTGACTGGAAACTGAACCTTCCAGCAGTGATGGGCTGCTTTTTGATAGAGACATGTATAACTCTTGTCAATCCAACGAGGGGGTTGGGAAGTCGGGAATAGTGTTACAGAGCAGGAGTGGTTGCCTGCCGTTCAAGGCCTTGTCGGTAAGGCGGGAATTCCGAATGAGAGGCTCATTCTACGACTGAGTGTCATTCAGAGCGAGACTCATGAGTACGGCGTCCTCGCGCATGCCGTTTTGCGCGGGGTAATAATTTTTGCGTATCCCGTCTTCAGAGAAACCCAGTTTGCGATAGAGGGAGCGCGCAGCGAGATTGGATACCCGCACTTCGAGCAAAACTCGCTCAATTTCGCTGGGCAATTCCGTTTTCACGCTGTTTAGTAGTGCCTCGGCGAGGCCCTGTCGGCGTCGCACTGGGGATACGGCAATGTCCAGGATTTCTGCCTGGTCAAACAGGCTACTGATCACGCAACAGGCGATAATGTCATCGCCTTGGATCAGGACCCAGCAGTAGTGGCCGGCGCTGAGACTCTGCTGGTATTGGGCTTCACTCCACGGATGACTGTGGGCACTTTTTGCCAACTGGGCCAGAGATGCACAGTCGTCGGCAATGGCGGAGCGCAACTGTAGCTCAGTGTAATTTAAATAGGTCATTCTGCGCGGGTTTCAGTCGGATAACTAGTGCGCAACAGATTCCACAGGGGGCGTTTTAGTTCGGGGGCTCGCAGTAGTTGCGAGAGGCTGGGCGTACTAATTAAGCGGGCCTTCTGCCATTCGACAACCTGGCTTTCCAAAGGGATTGGAGTGCAAAAATCTTGAGCCTCACTGCCCATCAGCCAGATGGATTTAACCGGCATACGGGAATAAGAGGCCTCTAACCAGCTGGAGAATGTATCCCGAGCCTGTGAGGCGTCTTCGGCTGGACCAAAGCGATTTTCTGTTAAAGGCCATTGCAGGCGCTCCTGTTGTCGGGGGAGCTGGTGCCAGTGCAAGGCGCGGAGAATACTGTTGAACAGGGCTTCCAGGGGAAGCGCTGCACCGGGCTCGTGGCTGTCCACGGCCAGGAGTTCCTCCCCAATACGCCAGCAGTTCAAAACAAAAGGTTTAACACTTTGCTGGGGGGGGGCAACAGGAGCCGGCGTCACTGCCACCGTCTCTTGTGGGCGTTTTGCCTGGTCGGTGAGAGCGCTTATTTCATCTAGCACACGGGCGTTGCGCTCCGGACTTTGCACCGGCTGGGTGATTATCTGATCTGCTGAGTGGGGCAGTGGGTTTTGAGCTATTCCACTTGCAACCGGAGGCTGCTGAGTCCCAGCAGCTTCTTCGGCGGGAGGCAGTTCGGCCTGGCGAGGATCGGGTGCGAGCGGCAATACGAATCGGGGCACATAGCTTGGAACCCCAAGTACTGATAAATATTCCGCTCGCTGAAGCTCGTTCACTTATACGCCCTGTTTCTTACTCTCACTGCTGGCGAGCAAGTTTAACGCATCCATGTAGGCTTGTGCTGAGGCAATCAGGATATCTGTATCTGCGCCAACGCCATTGACCAGACGGCCGTCTTTTTCCAGGCGCACTGTAACGGACCCTTGAGAGTCTGTTCCCTGGGTGACCGCATTTACAGAATAAAGTTTTAAGTCGGCGCCGCTGTTTACCAGCTGTTCAATAGCTTTGAAGGTGGCATCTACTGGGCCGCCACCGCTGGCTTCAGTCTGTCGGGGCTCTCCGTCAATGGTGAGGTTGACAAAGGCCTGGGGGGCTGAGCCGATTTTGGTGCGCACATCCAGGTCGCTCAGTTGGAACCGTTCCACTGGGGACTCGCCTCCGCTCACCAGAGAGTGCAAATCTTCGTCAAAGATCTCATGCTTCTTATCGGCGAGGTCTTTAAAGCGGGCAAATACCTGCTGGAATTCTTCGGTATCGGCAAAATCTACCCCCAGCTCTTCGTAACGGGCGCGGACGGCAGCCCGGCCGGAGTGTTTACCGAGAACCAGGCGGTTTTGACCCCAGCCTACATCTTCAGCGCGCATGATTTCGTAGGTCTCGCGGTGTTTCAGAACACCGTCCTGGTGAATACCGGACTCATGGGCAAATGCATTAGCGCCGACAATGGCCTTGTTGGGCTGTACCGGGAAGCCGGTAATCGACGACACCATTCTCGAAGTGGGCACGATGTGGCTGGTATCCAGCCCTGTTTCTACCGGGTAGAGATCCTGGCGGGTTTGTACTGCCATAACGATTTCTTCCAGGGAGGCATTACCGGCGCGCTCTCCCAAGCCATTGATGGTGCATTCCACTTGGCGCACACCGTTCATCACGGCTGACAGGGAGTTGGCAACGGCGAGGCCCAGGTCGTTGTGACAGTGGGTCGAAAAGATGGCTTTGTCGGAGTTGGGAACGTTTTCGATAACACGGCGGAACATAGCCCCATACTCTTCCGGTTCCCCGTAACCAACGGTGTCGGGAATATTGATAGTGCCGGCCCCTGCCGCGATAACCGCTTCGATGATGCGATACATAAATTCCGGCTCGGAGCGGCTGCCATCCTCGAGGGAGAATTCCACATCGTCGGTAAAGTTGCGCGCTGTTTGAACCGCTTTCACTGCCTGCTGCAACACCGCTTCCGGTTCCATTTGCAGCTTGTATTTCATATGGATTGGAGAAGTGGCAATAAATGTGTGGATACGCGAGGCGTTGGCATTCTTCAGGGCTTCGCCAGCGCGCACGATATCGGCATTGACCGCTCGGGCCAGGCTGCAAACCCGTGATTCGGTAACGGCTTCAGCGACGGCCTTGACCGACTCGAAGTCCCCGGGACTGGCTATCGCGAATCCAGCCTCAATGACATCGACACGCATTCTCTCGAGCATGCGGGCGATGCGAATTTTTTCCTCTCTCGTCATAGAGGCGCCAGGACTCTGCTCGCCATCGCGCAGAGTGGTATCAAAAATGACTAACTTATCTTTTTTTGTGCTCATTTTCGTTTGTTCTCCTTATTTGCCTTGAGGCTAAACAGGGGGCCTTGCCGCTGTCTATGCATCGCTCAAATAAAGTTTGGAATTCTGTTGGGGGTAGGGGGGAGAAAAATTATATGCCGCGCAGGGGCAGTCGTAGCGAGAAAGCTAGGGCAAGAAAAGACTGGCGCTGAGTGATAAATGGAGTCTTCATATACAACAGTTTCCGCATTAGGTCGGATTCAGGGCATTATGAAGCGGAATCAACCGAGAGGTCAATGTGTATCCTAATATTGGCGTATTATTTTCTTATTTTGTTATATTATCTTCTCCGATGGCTATTTTTTAGTGTTTATTTCCTTTTTTTGAAGGGCTGCCCCACTGAGGGTTTCAATGGGGTCCGCTATTAAAGGGTGGTATCGGTCAATTTATGCAGAAACTGCCACAAGTCTCCGTGTAGTTGCTCTACCTCGCTGCGGCTGATACGGCTGTTGTCCAGCTGTGCTGTCACCCACTCTCTGGCTCTTGGTTTAAGGGCAAGGCCTCCCTCTGTCACAGTGATCAGGGTTATCCGTTCATCCTGATTGCTGCGGCGGCGCTTGACCAGGCCGTTTTGCTCCATCCGCTTAAGCAGCGGGGTCAAGGTGCCGGAATCCAGCATCAGCCTCTGCCCCAGTGCACTGACGCTCTGCTCTTCTTCCGATGGCGCCTCGGTGTTGGCCCACTCCCACAGAACCATTAAAACCAGATATTGCGGATAGGTGATCCCCAATTCCTTTAGCATCGGCTGGTAGGCGCGGGTCATGGCTCGGGATGCGGCGTAGAGGGCAAAACATAGCTGGCGGTTCAGTGCCAGCTCGCCGGAATCGTCATCACAGACAACCATCAGAGCATACGCTCGATTTCTGTCTCCAGGGATGCCGGTGCATCCTTTGGCGCGTAGCGTTTAACATTCTCGCCATTCTTACCGATCAAGAACTTAGTGAAATTCCACTTAATGCCCTCGGTTCCCAATAGGCCCGGCGCACGTTTCTTGAGCTCCACAAACAGCGGGTGAGCTTCATCGCCATTGACGTCCAGCTTGGCGTAGACGGGGAAGCTGACTCCAAAGTTCAGTTCACAAAACTCCTGAATTTCCTCATCGCTACCGGGTTCCTGCTTGCCAAATTGATTGCAGGGAAAGCCCAGGACGGTAAATCCACGGTCTTTGTATTTTTTATATAAATCCTCCAGGCCCGCGTATTGCTTGGTGAAGCCACACTTACTGGCCGTGTTAACAACTAGCACTACCTTGTCTTTGTAATCGGCCAGAGTGGTCTTTTGCCCATCAGCGGTTTGCACGGGAATTGAGTAGAGATCGGTCATTGGGAGAGCCTCGACGGTTTGTGTTTTGCTAAATTTAGTTGTGCACAATTTTTTTTGCAACCGCTTTATTTGGGAGTAGCCCTTTTGCAGGCTTTATTGTGAGAATGATTACCAATTATATTATGCGCCAGATTGATAAAACCCTTTTGCAATAACAGTAAAGGATTCTCCATGCGCCTCACCTTACACTTGGCCCGCCTGCTAGTGGCGCTACTGGCCATTACGGTTCTACCCGTCCAAGCCCAGGCCTCCGGTCTATCAGAGCAGGAATTGCGCCAGCTGATGCAGATGGCAGAGTACATCGGTGTGGATTATCCGGAAGCGGTGGCAGATGGGGAGATCATTAGTGACGATGAGTTTGCAGAGATGCAGGAGTTCGCCTCGGTACTGATCGATCGCGGCGCACAACTGCAAGAGTCGCCGGAAGCGGTGATGATCCGCACCGAGGCGGATGCGCTGCAAGCGGCGATTCTTCGCAAGGCCAGTGTGCAGGAAGTGCAGGCACATACCGCCAAGTTGCGTCAGGGGCTACTGTCTATCGCCCCCGCGCTATCTTTGCCCACTGCATTGCTGAATGTGGATGAGAGTCGCGCTATCTACCAGGCGCAGTGTGTTACCTGCCATGGTATCGAGGGTAAAGGGGATGGCCCCTTAGCGGCACAGTTGGAGCCGGCGCCTACAAACTTCTACGAGTTGGAGCGCGCTGAGAATCGCTCCCTGCTGGGCCTTTACGATGCTATCAGTAACGGTATCGATGGCACTGCAATGACCGCCTTCAAAAACCTGAATGAGCAGCAGCGCTGGTCCCTGGCATTTTATGTTGGCGGCCTGGCTTTCCAAGGTGAAGTGGGGGAGGGCGAAGGCGTTGAGCCGAGCTTGCAGGATATCGTGATGTACAGCCCCAATGTGCTGCAGAGTGATCGCCCGGAACTGTCCGGCGCGGCAGTTACTTCCCTGCGTGCCGACCCCACACCCTTCTTTGCTGGTGAGGAGAGCCTCGGTACCCAGCCGATTGAGATAGCCCGTGCGCAACTGGAAAAGTCCCTGGTGGCCTACCAGGAAGGTAACTACGATCACGCTCGCACCCTGGCTATTAGTGCCTACCTGGACGGTTTTGAGATGGCGGAGAGCTCTCTGGATTCCCTCGACGCCGATCTGCGTAAAGCCACTGAACGGGAGCTGCTCGGGCTGCGCAGTCAGCTGAATGCCGATAGTAATCCCGAGCAAGTCAGGGCTCAGGTACAGGTAATTCTTGAGCAACTGGGGCGCGCCGAATCTTTAATGCAGGAGACAACTCTCTCTGCGGGTGCACTATTTATTGCCAGCTTGGTGATTCTTCTGCGCGAAGGTCTCGAGGCGCTGCTGGTTGTGATTGCACTGACAACGATCCTGGTAAAAACCGGTCGTCGCGATGCGTTGAAATTTGTTCACTTCGGTTGGATCAGCGCTGCGGTCGCAGGTGTTATTACTTGGGTTGCCGCACAGAGTTTGATTTCCATCAGTGGCGCCAGCCGGGAAGTTATGGAAGGGGTCGCATCGCTTCTGGCCGCAGTTGTGCTCTTCTATGTGGGTTTCTGGATGCACAGTAAGACCCAGGCGGATCAGTGGCAGCAATATATCCAGAACAGTATCAACCGCAGCCTTAGCGCTGGCGCCCTGTGGGGCATCGCCGGTCTCGCATTTGTCGCTGTGTACCGCGAAATTTTTGAAACCATCCTGTTCTACCAGGCCCTATTGGTGCAAACAGCTTCCAGCCAGTACAGCGCCCTATGGGGTGGCCTCGCTGCCGGTGCGATATCGCTGGTTGTGTTGGGCGTTGCCTTTGTGCGCTTCTCTGCTCGCTTGCCTATAGGCAAGTTCTTCTCCATGACGACCTATTTACTGTTGGCGTTGTCATTTGTTCTTGCGGGCAAGGCAGTCGCGGCACTGCAAGAAGCGGCGTGGATTGCGATTTCCCCGCTGCCGGTAAATCTCAGCTTCGACTGGTTGGGTATCTATCCGACTTGGCAAGGTGTTGGTGTTCAGGGGGCAATACTGGTTGTCGCTCTGTGGTTGCTACTGAAAGGCGGCCGCTCGGATTCCAGTTCCGCTAAAGCGGCCTAAATGGCTTTCGGGTACCCGCAACTCTGTGGGTACCCTATTTTTAATGGCCGCCCCTCTTTATTCGGCACCCTTCAGGTTATCGAATAGCAGTTCTGGAGAAATTTCTGCAAGCGGTATTGGGCTGCCAACCTGTACTGTTGTCTTTAGGTTTCGTTTATAGCTAAACGAACCTTGGATCGATAGAGGGATAAGTGGCAATGATGCGCTTTGAAAATTTTCCTTGAGCAGAGTGACAAGCTCTGTAATTTCTTTCCTGCTGCTTTCTTCAATCAGGATGCACAGAAGATCCCTGGTTGCCTCTGCCTTATGAATCGCATTGTGCTTTCTCTTGAGCTCTGAAGCTTCGATTTCATAGTAGTTTTTGGGGAAATAGTCACTTTTGCGTAAAAGTGCGTGAAGCCTAGGGCTGTTAGTAATGGCGTCGCTGGGGATAAAGCGAACCTTGCGTTGCGTTGCCCCGCTAACAATAAATGGGGTTAGCAGGTTAGAATAGCGGGCAATTAGAAGTGCTGAACCTTCGCTAGGGATTTGCTCAGTCCCCTCGTATTTCGTGCGCCTGGGCAGGATATAGATAAGCCAAGAAAGGGTGTCAAATAACATTTCCGGCATTCGAAAAAGCAGGAGTACTAAAAGAGCGAAATTTAGTACGGCCAGCAGGGTAAATACCTGGGGAATTGTCATGCCCACAGGCCCGAGTAGCCCAATAATAGAAAAAGAAATAATGACTACAAATACGGCATTAAGGACATTATTTACAGAGATAACCTGCGCGCGAATTTGTTCTGCTGTTCTTTCCTGAATAATAGTGTATAGCGGTACGATAAAAATACCGCCGGCAACGCCAATAAAAGTCGTGATAAATAAGATGGTCAGTCCACCATCACTCTGTAGAAATTGGCTAAGGGATGCGTTGGAGAGCATTTGATAGTTTCCCGATAGGATGCCCAACCAAAGTCCCGCCACCGTCATTCCCAGCCCGCCGGCTGCCACCAAGCCCAGTTCAATACGCCCGCGAGACAAGCTCTCACACATTAGTGAGCCTATAGCAACGCCAACAGTTAGGCAGCAGAGTAGAATCGTGATTATTGGTTCACTGGCGCCAAGCACATTTCTTACAAAGCTGGGAACCTGGGTTAGGTATGCCGTGCTAAATAACCAGAACCAGGAGTTTGCAATAATTGCGTAAAAAACGGTGGGTGTTTTAATCACTTCCCGCATAATTCTCAGCGTTTGGCTGATGGGGTTCCAATCTATTTTTAAATTGGGGGCTGAGGAAGGAGCCGGAGGGATTGCCCTACTGGCGAGATAGCCTAGTACGGCGACAGTGACCATCACCAAGCTCAGATATAACAGCCCAGGTTTTCCCTGGCCCACATCACCGGCTAGGAGGGTGCCGACAATTGTTCCAACGAGTACTCCGGAAAAGGATGCAACTTGGGCTAAACCATTTCCTCCAAGCAATTCTGATTGCTTTAGGTGCTGAGGTAAGATGGCATATCTGACAGGGCTAAAGAAAGCTGTGTGGGTGGCAAAAAGTATCAATACAATGAAACTTAAAACTCGGTCATCAGTGAGTAGCGCAATGGCCCCGAGGATACCGATTAGTATTTCGGCGGCTTTAATAATTCTTATGACTCGACCCTTTTCATACTTGTCAGCTAATTGTCCAGCGGCGAGTGAAAATAGAAAATACGGTATGACATAAAGGCTACTGGCGAGATTAATTAGTGTATTGGCTTCTGCTTTGGCTAAATGAAATGCCAGTATGACTAGCAGGGAGTTTTTAAACAGGTTGTCATTAAAAACACTGCTTAACAGTGAGAGAAACAGTGGCATAAAGCGGCGACTGGCGAGGAGCTTGAACTGGTTGCTTTGAGCCATGGTTAGGCCTTCGTCCCTGTGCCGCCCTTAGCAGCTATGTATTTCTATTCTCGCTATCAGAATAGGTGATCGGAATGATTTAAGGAGGGGCTGGCATCCTGAGGGAGGAGAAGAATTTATGTGCCTACCAGTGAAGTAGGCACATATCCTTGTTGGTCAAGAAAAAGGGGAGGCTAGCGTTTCTCTCCGCGCAAGCCCAGCACTTGGCGGTATAGAGCCTCTGCCTTGGCACCGGCTGCTTCGACAGGCCTGCCGGCAACGACGCTCACCCGCGACCAAAAACGCTTGGGCAATGTAGTGAAGGCATGACCGCCTTTATGACTGAAAAAGCTTCCCCAGAGACCTTGGAGGGCCATAGGGATTACAGGGACAGGGGTTCTCTCCAGAATTTTTTCTATGCCTGCTTTAAATGGCTGTAGTTCTCCGTCTTTCGTCAACTGACCTTCGGGGAATATGCAGAGAAGATCTCCATCTTTTAGCCCGTCCTCAATGGCTTGAAAAGCCTGTTCATACCCTTTGGGGTCTTTCTGCTTGGAGCAAATTGGAATTGCCCTGCCTGTTTTGAAGACGAAGTGCAAAATTGGAATTTCATAAATGGGCTTGTACATAATAAAGCGGATAGGACGGCGGACAGCGCCGGCGAGTAATAGTGCGTCAACATAACTCACATGATTGCAAGCGATTAGGGCTGGTCCCTCTGTGGGTATCTGTTCAAGCCCTTGGTGCTTTACCCGGTACATGGTGTGGGAAAGGGCCCAGATCAAAAAGCGCATAGCAAATTCTGGCACTTTGGCGAACACAAAAATGGCGACCGCCGCATTCATAAGGGCAATAACAAGAAAGAACTGCGGTATGGTCGCGTCCAGCATATTGAGGAATAGAATTCCAAGTAGCGCTGAAGCCACCATAAAGAGGGCGTTCAAAATATTGTTTACGGAGATAATTTGTGCACGAATTGCCGGGTCGGATCGATCCTGGATCATGGTGTACAGAGGAACGATGTAAAGACCCCCAAACATCCCCAGTAGTACCAGACAACTGAGAAGAGAGTATGCACCATCGGTACTTAGAAATGCGGTAAAGCTGGCTTCATGGAGTTCTGCAAAGTTTCCCCCGACGATACCCAGGGCGATACCACTTATGGTAAGTCCAGCAGCACCAACAGGCACCAGGCCAAGTTCAATAAATCCACTGGAGAGGCGCTCGCAGATTAAGGACCCAATGGCAATACCAATGGTAAAACTGCACAGCAGTAATGTAACCACTGATTCACTGCCACCTAGGACATTCTTGGTAAAACTGGGAATTTGTGTCAGATAGGCCGCCCCCATTAACCAAAACCAAGATATTCCAATAATGGAGTAGAAAATTGAGGGAGTATTCGCGCTGGCACGGAGTATTTTATGGGTTTGAGTAATGGGGTTAGGGTTTATTTTGAGATTGGGTGTGGGGGCTGGCGCTGCGGGGATTGAGCGGCTGGCCAGATATCCCAGGGTAGCTGCGCCCATAATTACCAGGCCTAAGTAGAGAATTCCCTGTTGCCCATGGCCTGTGAGGCCTGCGAGTAGGCTACCGACAATTGTTCCCGTTAAAATGGCCACAAATGTCCCCATTTCCACCAGAGCATTGCCCCCTATCAGTTCGGAACGCTTCAAGTGTTGAGGGATAATCGCGTACTTCACCGGGCCAAAAAAGGCGGACTGTATGCCCAAGAGAAAGAGCACAGTTAAACAGAGTGCGTTGCTTCCGCTAAAAAGGGCGAAAACACCCAGTGCACCGATAGCGATCTCTCCTAGCTTAATCCAGCGTATTAACCTCCCCTTGTCGTATTTGTCCGCGATCTGGCCGGCGGAGGCAGAAAATAAGAAAAAGGGAAGAATAAACAAACCAGCAGCCAAGTTAATTAGTGCGTTTGCTTCACTTTCCACCAGGCGAAAGGCGATCATGACAATTAGGGCGTTTTTATAAACATTGTCATTGAAGGCGCCCAGGAATTGGGTGCTGAAGAACGGCAAAAAGCGGCGGCTAGTGAGAAGATGAAACTGAGACTGGTTAGCCATTGGCAACTCTCTTCTTATTTAAGTGAGCTAATGGTAAGTCATACTGCCGACGGGAGGTATCCCCATGATAGAGGGTAAATTGGTACGCTAGATTAGGGGTTGTTGGGGGAGAGGTAGAATTGGTTGAAGGGAAACCCGGCCGCGTGGGCGGCCAGGTGAGGGTACCGGTTTACCAGACAGTTACCCTTTCCTCTTCAGGCAGGTACATACCGTCGCCTTCCTTAATATCGAATGCTTCGTAGAAGGCATCGATATTTGGTAGTACGCCTTTCACACGATATTCAGCGGGAGAGTGACTATCTACCTTCAAACGTCCACTGAGGGCTTTATCGCGCATCTTGCTGCGCCACACCTGAGCCCAGCCCATAAACACCCTCTGATCGCCGGTAAAGCCGTCAATAACAGGTGCCTCTTCGCCATCTAGAGACATTTTATAAGCTTTATAGGCAATTCCCAGGCCTGATAAATCGCCGATATTCTCGCCCAGGGTCAGCTCGCCGTTGATGTGTTCACCCTCAAGCGGTTCGTAGGCGTTGTACTGGGATACGAGCTTGCTGGTCAGCTGCTCAAAATTGTTACGGTCGGAGTCGGTCCACCAGTTGTTGAGATAGCCGCGTCCATCAAATTTACTGCCTTTATCATCGAACCCGTGCCCAATCTCGTGGCCGATTACACCGCCGATACCGCCGTAGTTGACTGCATCATCCGCATTCATATTAAAGAATGGTGGTTGCAGAATCGCTGCAGGGAATACGATTTCATTCATGGCTGGGTTGTAGTAAGCATTCACCGTCTGTGGGCTCATGCCCCACTCATCGCGATCGATCGGCTTGCCCAGCTTATTGCGATCGTAAGAGGACTCAAACAAGTTAGCTGCCAGAACGTTGCCAATCAGGTCATCGGATTTAACTGTCAAGTTACTGTAGTCACGCCACTTGTCTGGGTAGCCGATTTTGGTGGAAAAATTGCTTAGCTTAAACAGAGCCTGCTTTTTGGTATCTTCGCCCATCCACTCGAGGGATTCGATGGATTCCCGGTAGGCGGCCTTCAGATTGTCCACAAGTACAACCATTCGCTCTTTGGCTTCGGGCGGGAAGTGCTTTTCTACGTAGCGCTTACCGACCAGCTCGCCTACAGAACCATTGACAAATTGCACGCCGCGCTTCCAGCGGGGCTCCATCTGTTCGATACCGTGAACAGTGGTGCCGTAGAAGTCGAAGCGCAGTTGTGCGATTTCGTCATGCATGTAGGGCGCCATTGCATTAAGCACTTTGACCTTCAGGTAGCGCTTCCAGGTTGCCAGCTCAGTATTGGCAATAATCTCATTGGCCGCTTCCAGGTATTCAGGCTGGCCGATAATAAAACTATCTGCTTTCTTCAATTGGGCTTTGGCTAGGTAGCTGTCCCAATCTACAACGGGCATTAGCTCTTTAAGTTCAGCAACAGTTTTCTTGTTGTAGTACTTTTCCGGGTCCCGGTTATCAACGCGGCTGCGATGGTGTTTTGCCAAACTTTCCTCAAGTTTGAAGATCTTGCTGGCAAAGTCTTCAGCCTCTTTAAGTCCTGCGAGGCCTTGAAGATCAGTGAGGTAGGTTACATAGGCTTCGCGGAGTTTCTTACTCTTCTCAGTGTCCTCGAAGTAGTAGTCGCGATCAGGGAGTCCAAGGCCTGCCTGCCATAGGAAAGTCATGTAGTTTTCTACTTGCTTCAGGTCCTGCCAGATGCTTCCGCCAAATGGTACATCGTAGCCGACGGTATCCGCATAGGCGAAGAAATCGGTAAGATCCTTGCGGTTCTTAATTGCATCGACTTTGGCGAGTTCGTCAGAAACAGCTGAGAGCCCTTTTTTCTCGATCAGCTTTTTATCCATAAAGCTGTTGTAGAGATCTCCGATTTGCTTGGCATCGGCGCTCTTGGCTCCTTGGCTGGCTTCCATAATCAGAGCTTTGACTTGCTCGGTACTTTGATCTCTCAGAATAGAGAAACCACCCCAGCGGGACTTGTCCGCAGGGATTTCAGTATTCTTCAGCCAAGTGCCGTTTACATAAGCAAAGAAGTCGTCTTGAGGCCGTACACTGGTATCCATAGCGCCCAGGTCGATACCCGAGGAAAGCTGAACCTGCTCAGCGGTAGCTTTACTACCGGTGGAGTGGTCGTGAGCGACAGCAAACAGAGGGAACTGGGTTCCCGCCAGGGTACCGGCAATAGCGAGTGGTAATAGTAACTTTTTCATTTTTGCTCTTTTGGCTGAATATCCGCCGAGCATACTAAAAGCAGGGGGTGAGCTGGGGCAAGAGGGCTGCGCCTAGCTGGGGACAAGTTGCGTTGGAGTGAGTTTAACCAAAAGCCCCGCATCGCGGGGCTTTTGGCACAAGTTGAGTAGCTATTTAATCTGGTAGGCGGAAAGTGATAGGGATAGAAAAGTTATAAGTATCTGTACCTAGCTGCGCAGGGACTCCAGGGTAGGGTCCAGCTCTGCGTACAGCAGCTTGGGCCTCCCGGTTAAGGCTGGCATGACGGGATTCTTGTATCGGCTGGATATCTCGTACCTGGCCTTGAGAATCAATAGTCACATTTAGGCGTACACTGCCTTCATGGCCCCGCTCTTGGGCGCGTTTGGGATAGCGAATGTAGCGGAAGGTGTGACGCAGCAAGCTGGAGTGGTAGATCTGGCGTGCCAGAATCATATCAGCCGTCAGGGGAGCCTCTTCCTCCTCTTCCATCATATCTTCGGCATCTGCAGCCAGGAGCGGGCCATCCTCGGGGGGGACTGTAATAAGCTCAATCTCATCCTCAGCTTGTACTGGAACGGCCCCTTCCGGTTGAGGTCCCTGTTCACTGTCCCCTTGAATGCTATCAGCCTCAGTTACAACCGCTGCTGCGGGAGCGGTTGCGGCTAGGGCTAGAGTTGGAGGCGGAAGATCAGCAATTTCAATAGCCGGTTTAGGTTTAGTGGCTTCAGTTGGCGCCTCTTCGGCGGCAGTGGCCTCTTCCTGGCTTATTTGCTTGAGTTGTAATTCGGCAACTCTCTCGCTTGTTGGGGCCAGGGACTCGAATGTAGTTACCAGGCTACCTGACACTTGGCCGGCGGAAAGCAACCCATCTTTAAAGTCAGTAGAGGGAGGGACAGAACCAATCCAGGCTCGTAGCAAGGTATTGAAGAAGTCGGGGTCAGCAATCTCTCCAAGTCGAATACTGTTGAGGGAGATTGTTGTCGAGCCGGTATCGGCGGCGAACTCGATACTCAATTGATCACCGTGAGCAAAGCGCCCCTTAAACAGGTTGGCAAAGGTCACCATGTTTTCTGCCTGACTGCTGAGCGTATCTCCGCGGTTGTTAATCGCAATGGCTTCCATCCATTGATTGCGGAGTCGCCGTGCCGGCAGACTTTTGGTGATAACACGAACCTCCAAGCGCCGAGGAATATTGTTATCGAGTAGTGTGCTGGAATCCCGGGTTAGATTTTCCGAGTATATTGCAGCGATATAAATGTCTTTATTAAATTGTTTTTCTAGTGCAAGACCGTTTAAAAGTGGTGCAGCTTTCGCAGTGAGAGCAAATGTAAACACCCAAAAAGAGAGGACAATTTTTATCGATTTCATTGTTCTACGGTGTCTCAGTAGCAGGAGCAAAATGTTCCGCTAAGTAAGAATTCAGGGGCCCCAACCCCAATGCACACAAGTCAGATTAAAAAGTGCGCGCCCAAAGCTTGTGAGAGTACAATGTACTACTCACTACACCTAACTCTACTGTAACTGGAACGGAGTTCAAGCCTGATAAGGTCAGACTGTCCTCATTCGCCCAAGATAAGGGGTTGGTACGGAAACGATTGTCACACTTAGAAACAGGTGTGCTAGGTCGATATCGTTTAGAATGGCACTTTGCAGAGTGGCTTAGGCCACTCTTTTCAGGAAAATGGAATAGTTTTCACTAAATTTGAATTGTGCATGGAAATTAAACCTCTTAGCGAGTATCCACGGGATGCTGTGGATCGCCTTCTCAATGTCATCCATCTATTTCGGGATATTCGTGCCTCGAGTGAGTGGCAATACGATGTATTGTTAAAGCGCTCCCGGTTGGTCAGCCTTCAGTCGGGTGAACAGCTGCTGCGTGCAGGGGATGTGGATCAATGGGTCTACTTCTTGTTACGCGGTGAGTTACATGTGAAAGTGAACAGTCCCGCAGCTGAGGAGGCTCCGGGAAATGAACGTCCTTTGGCGGTAATACGTCCAGGTGAGTTATTTGGTGATTTGTCGATGCTATTGGCGGAGCCCCGCAGTGCCGATGTATTTGCCGCGAATAATAGCCAGGATACTCAGGTTCTGGGCGTTGATTGTACGCTGTTTGGTGACCTGGAAGACTTATCACTTTTACAGTTGCCAGCAAAACTGGTTTTCTATCGCAATATGGTGCATTCATTGCGTTGGAAACTGGAGGTCTATAGGTCCAAGTATCCGGGGCATCAGTTGGCGAATAGCCATAGAAAGCTGAAACTTTATACGGGACCAAAAAATAGCCGGGAAGAGTTAATTGCCTTAGCGGAACAGGCGAAAGCTTTGGCTCAAATTCTGCTCGACTGGAATGCGGAGTTTGGTTCTGGTGAGCTGGTTGATGATGAATCCGACATGCTTGGATTTCTGGAATCTATGCTGTCGTAGAGATTTCCCGTTCAAACCAAGGGCGAGAGAATTATTTCCTCGCTCCTGACTGCTCCCCCTCCTCTTTGTACTTATTTTTATTGGCACATGTGTACACCTTTCTTAAGGGGGGACTATCTGCTGATTCCAGTCTAAATTTGTAGATCACTCGTATATTTCATTTGCCCGACATTAACTACGTATTTATTGACAGAATTCGAGTAGGACACAGCGGAGCTTTTTATAAGTCGCTGTGATTGTGTAAAAATCGCTTCGCTTCAGTTGTTATCGCAGATCCCTTCGATTGGATTTAAGACCCCTTTTGCGATGGCGCATCATTGCCCAACAGGTTTAGTAAGTTATGAATGTATTGGCATCAATCTGGTCAAGGCGCAATTACCGAATGGCAATTATTGTTTCGGTGATCGCTATTTTATGGCTGCTGAGTGGGCAGTTATTCTCCGATGCAGAGGATGAGCAGTCAGAATCTAAAGTGGTAACTGCCAAGAAGCCAGAGTCTGAATTGCGAATTCAAGCCCAAATCATTGAGTCCAGCCCATACGCCACTCAGATACTAGTGAATGGGCGCACTGAGGCTAACCGGCATGTACGTCTGCGCGCTGAACTGGATGGCATTATTGCTGCACTTCCAGTAGCGGAAGGGCAGACAGTTAGACAAGGGGATGTCATTTGCGAAATCGAGGCTGAAGATCGTATTGAGCAACTGGCATTAGCTGAAGCGGCAAAACGCAAAGCAGAAATAGACTTTGCCGGTGCCGAGAAACTTAAGAAAAAAGGATTGCAGTCGGATACCGCAATGGCGCAGCAGCAAGTTGAGCTTGCCCGAACCAAGGCGGAGTACACACGTGCCAAAGTGACGGTAGAAAAACTGCAAATTCGTGCACCATTTGCTGGAGTAGTGAATAGCCGAGCGGTGGAGCTGGGAGATTTTATTCGCCGGGGAGAGGAATGCGCGACCATTCTTGACTTGGATCCCATCCTAATTGTTGGCGAAGTTTCAGAGGATCAAGTGGGGAGCCTTGTTGAGGGCGGGCCGGCGAGAGCCCAATTACAAAGAGGACTGTTAGTAGACGGATACCTTCGTTATATCAGTCAACAGGCGCAGGAAATTACTCGGGCTTACCGAGTGGAGGTAGCAGTAGATAATCCAGGAAATCAACTTCCCGGAGGCTTGAGTGGTCAGCTGGTCCTCCCGACCGGTGAAATTACGGCCCACCATATTAATGCCTCTCTACTCACGCTGGATGATAGCGGTGAATTGGGGGTGCGGACTCTCAATGATAAAAACCGAGTGCAATTTATTAATGTTTCACTGGTTGGGGATGGTGATGGCGGCGTCTGGGTTTCTGGACTGCCCGACACAGTGACTCTGATTACTGTGGGACAAGAATATGTCACTACGGGAGATTTGGTTCGTGCAGAAATACTGAAAACTGGGGAGGAGTTTTCCCGGGAGAACCAAGCGAAGGAAGCTTCCCCACTAGATTCCGCTGAGGTGACTCCGGTATCCGAAACTTCAGTGATTCCCGAGGGGGATTCGCGATGAAGCTGTTGGAAAGCGCTATTCAAAGAAATCGCAGTACAATATGCCTGATGCTGCTGATTGTTTTAATTGGCATAGTTGCTCGCGCAGCGATGACAATTGAATCAAGCCCTGAGGTGAACCCTCCATTTGTAATTGTACAGGTCACTCACGAGGGAATTTCCCCAGAGGATGGTGTACGCCTGTTGGTCCGACCTCTGGAGAAGGAAATTCGTGCGGTAGAAGGGGTTGTCGAGGTGATTGCTGTCGCCCGGGAATCCCTTGCATATATCGTGATTGAATTTGACTCTGCCATTGGTGTAGATGATGCCGTCGATGATATTCGCAATGCTGTAGAGCGGGCCAGGGCTGAGCTGCCCCGGGATGCCGACGAGCCCACCGTGGAGGAAGTATCCGCTCAACCTTTCCCCACCATTGTCGTTACCCTATCCGGCGAGCAAGTGAATGAACGGGTTTTACTGCGCTCGGCTGAATTGCTTAAGCGAAAGATAGAGAGTATCCCTGAGGTGCTCGGTGCAGATCTCCACGGTAATAGGGAGGAGGTTGTAGAGGCAGTGATTGATCCGGTGCGACTGGAGCACTATCAAATCACCAGTGCGGAGTTAATCAATGCGGTATTGGGGAACAATCTCCTAATTCCTGCAGGGGAGCTGGAAACCAATCGGGGCCGTTTTTCAGTGAAAGTCCCTGGGTTGATTGAGACCGCTCAGGATGTTTATGAAATTCCGCTCAAGAAGTCACGCGATGGAGTTGTGACCTTGGGTGCTGTTACAGATATTCGCAGAACCTTCAAAGATGCAGTGAGCTACACCAGTATCAATGGTCGTCCGGGGCTCGCTATTAATGTTGAAAAGCGCAACGATGCCAGCTCTGTCGATGTCGCGGATCGAGTCCGGGAAGTCGTTCAGGCTGAATTTGGTGTTTTGCCGCAGGGAATTACGGTTGAGTTTGTTTTTGACCAATCTGATTTTGCACGGGATATGGTCAGTGAGATGCAGGGAAACATCCTGACCGCGATGCTATTGGTAATGATTATTGTCGTTGCCGCGCTCGGCTTTCGCTCGGGAATTCTGGTGGGACTGGGAGTGCCCTTCTCTTTGCTGTTTGGTTCCATCATCACCTGGTATCTGGGTTATTCGTTTAACTTTATGGTGATGTTCGGAATGTTGCTGGCCCTCGGTATGTTAATTGATGGCTCCATTGTGATTACCGAGTTTGCCGATCGGAAAATGGCTGAAGGCTTGTCAGCAAGGGAGTCCTATATTGCATCAGTCAGTCGGATGTTCTGGCCGGTAGTTGCCTCAACGGCGACTACCCTTGCAGCATTTTTGCCGATTATGCTGTGGCCTGGAGTGGTGGGAGACTTCATGCGTTACCTGCCCGTTACAGTATTTGCAGTATTGGCGGGGTCACTCTTGTACGCCCTGTTTTTTGCTCCTGTGCTGGGTTCACTATTTGGCAAAAGCGCAATGGATGCCTCTACTCGTAACTACCTGAGCCAGTTAGAGGATGGCTTACCTCGAGCCCTGCCTGGAATTACCGGCTGGTATGCGCGTATTCTTGAGAAGGTTCTGCAGCGCCCATTGGGTGGGTTCTTAACCACTATTGCCATTCTGGTTGCCATCTTTATTGGCTTTGTCAATTTTGGTGCGGGTGTTGAATTTTTCACGGATACAGAAGAGCAATACGGCAATGTAGAAATTAGGGCCCAGGGCAATTTGTCCATGGAGGAGAAAAAAGCCCTGGTGGTGCAAGTGGAAAGAGCCGTGCTTAGTGTGCCTGAGGTCCGAATAGCTCACACTACTATTGGTTCTGGCGGAATTTCTGGAAATTCTGATCGTTCTCCAGATCAAATCGCCAATATGTTAGTGGAGCTTTATCCCGCAGAGGAACGCGAGCGACGGAGCCGCGACATTTTTGCCGATATCCGTTCCCGCACCTCAGATTTTGCCGGAATTAAAGTAACCGCAAATGTAATGGAGGGAGGACCGCCGGTGGGCAAGGATATTGTTCTGGAGTTGCGCAGTCAGAACTATGAGCAGCTACTGCTGGAAACCTGGCGACTACACCGTGCAATGGAGGAAATTGGCGGGTTGCGAGATATTGTAAACACCGCGCCACTACCTGGTATCGAGTGGGAAGTGAAAGTCGATCGAGCCAAGGCTGCTCTATATGGTGCCGATCTAACTGAAGTTGGCAGGGCGGTGCAGTTGGTTACCAATGGCGTCCGGGTTGCAGAATATCGACCCGATGATACGGATGAAGAAGTAGATATACGTATCAGGTACCCCAGAAGTGCCAGAGGCATAGCCGCGCTCGATCAGCTAAAAGTTAATACCGTGCAGGGTACCGTTCCGATTAGCAGTTTCGTACATACGGAAGCCATGCCCAAGGTCGATAAGATTGAGCGAATCGACGGAATTACTCGCATGCAAATTAAGGCTGATGCGCAAGAGGGGATTCTGCCGGATGACAAAGTGAAGGAAATAAGGAAGTGGTTGCAGACTAATCCGGTGGATAACCGGGTTGAGCTGCTATTCCGTGGGGCGGACGAGGAGCAGAATGAGTCTTTTCAATTCCTAGGCATAGCCTTCCTCCTGGCTCTGTTTTTAATGTTTATCCTGTTAGTAACACAGTTCAACAGCTTCTATCAGTCTTTATTGGTACTTTCATCTGTGATTATGTCCACTTTGGGAGTGATGTTTGGCCTGCTAATAACACAAAGCACCTTCAGTGTGATTATGACTGGAGTGGGTATTGTGGCGCTGGCTGGAATCGTGGTGAACAATAATATTGTACTGATAGATACCTATAATTTCGTGCGTAAGAATGAGCCAAGCCTCACACCAACGGAAGCAGCAGTAAAGGCATCGACACAGAGGCTGAGACCGGTCTTTTTGACAACGGCAACAACTATCCTCGGGTTGTTGCCCCTGGCGCTAGGCGTCAGTGTGGATATGGTCGGGCGCAATATTGTTGTCGATGGAGTGATAGCCTCTTTTTGGGTGAAGCTAGCCAGTGCAATTGTTTACGGGCTTACCTTTTCCACTTTGCTGACGTTATTGGTTACACCCATTATGTTAGTACTACCGGGCCGCTCCAAGAAGAGGGGTAATCCAGAGGGGGTTATTGAGTCGGTAGCAAGTTAGTGACGGCTATATAAGTACTGTAATCATAATTAGTGATCACAAAGTTCGGGGGCTTAGGCCCCCGTTTTTATAGCGGGGAATTTATGAATAAGGCTAAATGGCCGAATGAAGTTTTAGAGCGTAGTGGACAGCTTAAGGAGAGTTTATCGGGACCTTTTAAGGAGCTGTTGCGTGAGCATCAATTACCATGCGATTTCCTCCTGGTGCTCGAACAAATTTTTCTTCCCCTCGGAGTTTGGGTACTGACTCGCCATAAGCGCAGCAATCCATTAATAATTGGGGTTAGTGGGGGGCAGGGTACCGGCAAGTCGACCCTGGCGGATGTGTGGCAATGTATTTACCAGGCGATGGGCTATCGCTGCTGTGTTTTGTCTCTGGATGATATCTATTTAACTCTGGAACAGCGCCGCAAGCTGGCTACACAGGTACACCCTTTACTCGAAACTCGCGGTGTGCCGGGAACCCATGATATTGGCTTGGGGATCAGCACGCTCAAGGCCCTGTGTGCATCCAGTAGTGATTCCGCTATCGCATTACCTAGGTTTGATAAAGGACGTGATGATCGGATCCCTAAGCACTTGTGGCCCGTATTCAGGGGGCAAGTTGATGTTGTTATCTTCGAAGGATGGTGCCTAGGAGCCAAGCCTTCAGAAGGGTATGAAGGATCGCTCAATGAACTGGAGTGCAGGGAAGATAGTACTGGCGAATGGCGAAATTTTGTTAATCAACAGTTGGAAGATTCTTATCGAGATCTTTTTTCGCTTATCAATGTATGGGTGATGCTCAAAGCGCCGAGTATGGAATGTATCGTTGAGTGGCGTAAATTACAGGAACATAAACTCAGGGTTCGCTCCGGAATGGGGATGACAGATCAACAAATTGTTCAGTTTGTACAACACTACGAAAGAGTGACGCGGAGCTTGCTAGAGGATATGCCGGGTTGGGCAGATTGTGTTATTGAGTTGGGGGAGGACCATCAGGTGAAGGGCTTGCGGATGCAGTAAGATCTGTTTAAACCCTGGCGAGGCCAGGGTTTAAACTAACTGAATAAATCAGTTTTACTTAAGCGCTGGCTTACTTAGCCTTGGGCGGACGACCGCGACCGCGCTTTACAGGAGCAGCTTCAGTTGCTGCTGCGGCTGTGGCTTCTGCTTTTTTGGGGCGCCCTGGCTTTTTCTTAGCGGCTTCCGCTTTTGCTGGGCGACCGGGCTTCTTTTGTGCGGATTCTGCCTTAGGTGGGCGGCCACGACCGCGTTTTACAGGAGCAGCATCAGTTGCTGCGGCGGCTGCGGTCTCTGCTTTTTTGGGGCGGCCGGGCTTTTTCTTAGCGGCTTCAGTTTTTGCTGGGCGACCGGGCTTCTTCTTGGCTTCAGTGGCGTCTTTTTTGGGACGGCCAGGCTTTTTCTTAGCTTCTTCGGTCTTAGCGGGACGACCAGGCTTCTTCTTGGCTTCTTCAGTTTTAGCTGGGCGGCCGGGCTTTTTCTTAGCTGCGGTGGCTTTCTTCTTGTCAGCAGCAGCGGCTTTTTTAGCGGCAGCAGCAGTTTTCTTCGCTTCGGCAGCGGCTTTTTTCTTTTCAGCAGCAGCCAGTTTCTTAGCTACAGCAGCTTCTTCTTTAGCGACGATCTTAGCTACCTGAGAAGCCAGCTTGTTGGCGGCTTTGATTTCAGCCAGTGCATCTTTGGCTTCAGTTGCGGCAGTTTTGGCTTCAGTTGCAGCAGTTTTAGCTGCAGCGGCGGCTTCACGTGCTTTTTTCAGCTGTTGCTGTTGAGCAGCAGTCTTTTTCTTAGCTCTAACAGTCGCTACTTTATCTTGAGTAGTTTTTGCTTTAGCGGCAGCCTTCTTGGCACTGTTTGCCAATTTCTCGGCTTTGACAGTCAGGTCTTTTTCCTGCTTAAGGCGGGCAGTTTCCAGTTTAGCGGTAAGGGAGCGTAGCTCCGCTTCCATTTTTGCGACGTCGCTGGTAGCGACTTGAGCAGCTTTTTTAGTAGCCATTTAAATATCCCTGCAAAATGAATTGTTTTAGTAAGTGGGGGCATTCCTATCAATTATTCTCAGCCATCTTTAACGGAATTAGGCACCGTCCAAGATGCATGTTTTCGGCAGAAAACAATTGATAGTGAGTCCCCCCAAGCTAGCGGCGCTAATTGCAGCTTATTTGTATACCTAATTGCAAGTCCTTTAGATGGTTTTTTTCTATTTAATGTAAAAAAAATGGCTTTTTTTTACATATTTTTCAATTGGGGGCCGTTTGAACTGTGTTTTTGATCTTTTTGGGAACTTGAAAGCACTCATTACTGGTGATTCTTTAACTTCAATATTCTTTGTATCAAGTCAGTATCAGTGGCGTTAAATAGTTGAGTAATTTTGTAAGCTTTATGAACCTGTTGGTTTAGTTGTTTTGGCTTTTATAGTTGGATTTTGATGGTGGCAGATAGTTTCTGTTCATCAATTAACAGAGAGCCGGATTAACAAAACTTAACTGCGAGCTTTTGCCTGCGTCAATTAGCGGGCAACCTCCATAGCTGGTTGTGTAACCTTGCGTATTGAAGTGTGATATTCAAATTGCGGAAAGTTGGCAAGTGTCAAGATGTCAGAGACAGCTTGAGTCCTATTGCCGTACCCTGATATTTAGTAAGGAATTAAAAACTGGGGGAGAACTCACACTCATGTACGGGATCTAGCGCCCCGTATGTAAGTACCAAGCGGTTGGGGTATTTGGGGTCTTGGCTGCCGGGATCTGCCATTACTGCTGCGAGGTTTACTTTTACATGGCGGAAAGTAAACCAGTGATAAATCTAGTTATAACCATGTATATAATGGGACGGAACTGTATTAGTTTGTGCTCTTCAGTCGAGGTCTTTTTAATTACCGAGAAAGCGAGCGCTTGGTCTCCAGTCCTTTGTTTTGCTATCACGTGACATCCCTGCTAGTCATAAAAGGAGTAGAGGGCAGTTATTCAGAGGCAAGTAATACCAGAAGCTATTTGAATGCAGTCCTGATTATCCGTACGTTGATCAACAATCTTAATGATATTTTTATGGGCAATGCTTCTGCTTTGGAGTGGCTGCTCTTACCAAAGGCAACCTTATGAGTTTTGCAATGGGAGAGGGAGAGAGGACTGACCCAGTAACAGAATATCTCTGTCACTGGGGTGATATGGAGTCAATCGTGTAGCTTTATAGTGGCCCGTAGGGCAAATAACGATTGTTGGAATTCTGGCGAATCCATAACAGTTGTTCTTTTGTTAATGGCGTCGAGCGTTGCTTGAGTACTTTGGCGAGGGGAATTACTGCAGACTCAGCGCCGGCGTCCCAGCCGGGCAGATTCATCTCTGCCAAGGTAAAGAAGCGAATCAGTTGCCATAGCTGGGCACTGTTCCAATGTTCGCTCTCTTCGATCCAGTGTTGGAAGGGAAGGCGAATAAGTGTGGAGGGTACTTTTTCAAATGCTCCTACTGATTCTGTAAAAGGTTTATCTGACTCTGCAATTTCGATAAGTCTGAGCAACTGCTCCCGGTTGAATTCTTCACTGGTTTCATTTTGTGGGCCACTTACCTGTGGCTCCCAGGCTCCTACGCTCATACTTACTCCTTATAAAGGTCCGGTTTCTTGCTGTTGCATTATAGCGAGGGGGGCTGCGTTCAGGGGGATCTTACTCTAGATAACAATGAATAAAGAGGTCTTTGAATTAATCCACATTACTTCTTCGAGTCTAATGAATCGTCTTGTAGTAATTTTGGAAGTCTTTATAAAGGAGTTGGGATGCGATAACAGGGACTAAACCTACGGGAAAATCAAATCTGTCGGTGCTTATTTGAGATACTATAAAAGAGACTCTTGATATTGAGGTTCAAATGGAATTTATTGCTAAAGCACTGCCGGCGACAAAGCGAGTGGCTCTGGTAGCCCATGACAACCGTAAAGATGCCATGATTCAGTGGTGTCTCAGACATCACGGTCTGCTCAAACAACACCAGTTACTGGCTACGGGGACTACTGGTGGAAAAATTGAAGATGCGACGGGTTTAAGTGTCGAAAAGCTCTTAAGTGGCCCTCTGGGAGGTGATCAGCAGCTCGGAGCGAGAATTAGCGAGGGGCAGGTGGACTTGCTGATATTCTTCTGGGACCCCTTTGAGCCCATGCCCCATGACCCGGACGTCAAGGCACTACTGCGTATCGCTGCAGCGTGGAATATCCCTGTGGCTTGCAACCAGAGCAGTGCAGATATGGTGGTACAGTCACCATTGATGGATCAATCCTTCGAGCATGAGGTGCCTGACTATCACAGCTATCTAGCAGGACGTTAGTCGGAACTTTTGCTTAAAATTTGATCTTTTCTATCGGCTCGATTCTGTAACTTATTGATTTTTAAAGTTTATTTATCTCTGTTATCGCTCGCACTTGCAATGCTTGCGAAATCGCGGCAATCTTGCCCACCAGATTAGACCGGTCAATCCGGCACCCCTGATATTTGAAAATTGCACGGTGTTTTATGAGTAGACGACGCGGAAAGGCCGTAGAAGAAGAAAAGGCAGATATCGACCTGACGCCCATGTTGGACGTTGTGTTTATCATGTTGATCTTCTTTATCGTGACTGCTTCATTTGTTAAAGAGAAGGCGCTGGATGTGAATGTGCCTGATCCGAATGAGACTAGCAATGCTGAGCCAGATCCTACCAAGCAGAATATTCTGTTGATGGTTAGCGCAAATGATGAAATCACCATGGCGGATGGCAGCCGTATTGACAGCCGTGCTGTACGGGCCCGTATCGCTCAGATGTATGCGGAGAACCCGCAGGCAATGGTGATTGTGCGTGCACACAACAAGTCTAGTGCGGATACTTACGTACAGATTGCGGATGCCGCGAAGGAAGTGAGCCTGGGTATTCAGGTCTCCCTGGTACCTTACGAGGACTAAGTTCCCGGTGAGTTACCCGCGCTTAAAAAGCCAGCATATTGCTGGCTTTTTTCATTTGTGAATTATGGTTTTGAACTGGTCACAAATTGGGGGTACTTAAGTACCCCTCAAATGAAATCCGATATCAGAATTCTGAACGAATTGCCCAGAGGTCGGGGAAAACCGGTCTAAATAGGGTTCCCTGTAAATAACCTACTCCGCTCGATCCACCAGTCCCCATTTTCCTGCCAATTGTTCGCTCGACCATTTTTACATGTCGGTAACGCCACTGTTGTAACGAAGTATCGATGTCCACCAAAGCCTCACAGATTTCACTTACCAGTGGATCATTGCGATAGATATCGATCAGTATTTTCTGGACGGCTGAAGAAGGCTCTGCAACTTGGCTAAAATCCCTTTCAAGCTCATTAGCGGGTACCTTATGCCCCTCGTGAACCAAAAAGTTTAGGAAAGCATCCCAAAGGGTCGGCGCCTCAAGGCGCTTCATCAAGCGCTGGTAGTGCTCTGAGCCAGGGGTATAGTTTTCCAGTTTTTTCGGGTCCTTGGCTCCGTAAAGAAATTCCAACTCGCGAAACTGGTACGACTGAAAACCACTGGCTGTGGATAGTCGATCGCGGAAAGACATAAACTCCAGTGGGGTGAGGGTTTCCAGGATATCGACCTGTTGAATCAAAGTGCGATAAATCGTGTCGACACGTTTAAGTGTATGCAAAGCGCGATTGCGTTCCCCTGCGTTGAACAGTCGCACCAGGAAATCCAGTTCATGCAACATTTGCTTGAACCAGAGCTCGTAGCTTTGATGAATAGTAATGAAAAGTAGTTCGTCGTGCTCGGGACCATCGGAAAGGGGTTTCTGGCACTGCAAAAGCTCATCTACTTTTAGGTAAGAGCTATAAGTTATTGTCATAGTCAGCTGCTTCCTGAGTGTGTTTTGACCAGTTACAAAATAATGCTCTCTTTAGCCGGTGTGGATCAAAACAAAAATTACGGCAAAGTGATTTATATTGGACCCATTATAAAGCCCGGAGCTCTTTTAATGGAAAACCCAGCGCAAAACCTACGTGTCAATGGCTCTCGCCTTTGGGATAGCCTGATGGAAATTGCTGAGATAGGCGCGACCCCAGCGGGCGGATGCAATCGACAAGCCCTGACAGATGAAGACCGTGAAGGGCGCGACCTTTTCGTGCGCTGGTGCCGAGATATAGGCTGTGAGGTCAGAGTGGACCAGATGGGCAACATTTTTGCCCGCCGACCGGGAGCAGATAACAGCTTGCCTGCGGTAGTGACTGGTTCTCATTTGGATACCCAGCCCACGGGTGGCAAATTTGACGGTGTATATGGCGTACTTGCCGGCCTGGAAGTTCTACGCACTCTAGAGGATCAAGGTATCAGGACCAAGGCCCCATTAGAGGTGGTTGTATGGACTAATGAGGAGGGTGCGCGCTTCTCTCCTGCAATGGTGGGCTCCGGGGTTTGGGCTGGCGAATTTAGCTTGGAGTATGGGCACAGCCGCGCGGATAAATCGGGCATCACCATTGGTGAAGAGTTGGAGCGGATCGGTTATCTCGGTACTGAGCCCGCTCAGCCGAGGGCTATTAAGGCTTCATTTGAAGCGCATATCGAGCAGGGCCCGATCCTCGAAAAACAGGATCAGGTAATTGGTGTTGTCACCGGTGTACAGGGTATTCGCTGGTATGACGTAACTTTTTACGGAACGCCTTGCCATGCGGGTCCAACTCCGATGGAGGACCGCCGTGATCCGGTCCAAGCAATGTCTATTCTGTGCGAGCGTATGTATCGCGAAGTCCGGGAGTATTCAGAAGATGCGCGCATGACCTGTGGGGATTTAAGGGCGGCGCCGGGCAGCCGAAATACAGTTCCTGAAGAGGTTGTGCTGGCACTGGACCTCCGTCACCCGTTACCTGAAGGGTTAAACCATCTGCATAAAGCCTTGTATAGGGCGGCTGAAAAAGTACAGGAAGAGACAGGTACCAGAGTCGATATTCGGGAAGAGTGGTACTCACCTCCAGTCGCCTTTGATGAGCATTGCATTGATTCAGTTAGCAGTGCTGTGCAGACCTTGGGATATAGCAATCGCAAGATGGTTTCAGGTGCTGGGCACGATTCCGTATATGTTTCCCGAGTCGCCCCTGTCTCTATGATCTTTGTGCCCTGTGAAGGAGGGCTGTCGCACAATGAAGCGGAATCGGCGGAGCCGGATCATCTTGAGGCGGGTTGTAATGTGTTGCTTCACGCAATGCTAAACAGTGCGGAGCAGGCTTAAGTAGCAGTAAAACAAGTGCTTCTGTCAACTGTCGGCGTTGCACTGTCTTTGTTTTGGCATAGTTGATAATAAGTTGGAATTTAGGCGAATGAGTAATTTTACTTTGAAGCACCGTCAGGATAACGGCGGTACGGCACCCCTGAGTGAATGGGGGATGGATTCAGAATACGGTGTACTGAGGGATGTTCTAATTGGGCCTGTGGATAACTTCAGCTGGCGCACTGGTAACGCGAGCGCACGACGTGCTGAGCGCCTCGGAATGAAGTTTGATCACAAGGTGGCAGTGGCACAGCATGGAGAGATGCTCGATGCCTACCGCCACGCAGGAGTGAATACGCACCTAATTCCAGCGGACAGCACATTGCCCTACCAAATTTACGGTCGCGATTCTTCGGTAATGACCCCTTGGGGGCCTATCGTGACTCAGATGTTCAGCCCTTGGCGCCGTGGTGAGTGGGCGCCCATAGTGAAGAAATATGCAGAGCTGGATATCCCTATTTACGACATTATCACCGCAGGCTCTCTGGAGGGCGGTGATTTTATGGTGTTAGAGCCCGGTGTTATTCTGTGTGGCTACTCTGGCGAACGCACCAGCCCGCAGGGATTTGAGCAGATGAAAAGTTGGGTGGAGAAAGAGGGCTGGGAAGTTAAAGGCTACCAGTTCGATCCGTTCTTCCTGCATATTGATGTGATGGTAGCCATGCTTGCGGAAAAGCTGGCAGCAATTTGTGTTGATGCTGTTGAGCCGGAGCTGGTGCAGTGGTTTAAAAGCCGAAATATAGAGATTATCGATATTCCCTTCCCGCAGGTATTGGAACTTGGAGTGAATGTCGTTGCCCTGGGGAACGATCGAGTGATGCTACCTAAGGCCAATACCGGACTGGCAGAGAAGTGTCGCGCACATGGCCTGGAAGTTATCGACCCGGATATTTCAATGATTACTCCGGGGGGCGGTGGCGTTCATTGCATGTGCCAACCTCTGCGCCGGGATTCAGCCAATAAAGTTTGATTACTGTTGCTGGTTACCTAGAGGGCCCGGTCACTGGTGACCGGGTTAATCCCGTCAACGAAAGTGGTTGATTAGGAACTCGAACCTCTGGGAGTAGCGGTTAATATGAATCTCCTAAATAGATGGCCTACAGCGGATTAAAAGTGGCTTCCGTTGGGGTTCCATAATTAGGCTACTGAGAGTAGCCCAATCTACTTCTTACCCCGGAGAACAATATGCAAAGCGAATGCGCTGAAATTCAGGCTCAGCTTAAGGACCGCATCCTCGAGATTACGATTAATCGACCCGGGCGCAAAAATGCTCTGACTATGGCCATGTATACCGCGATGGCAGGGTTATTGAATAGCGCAGCTACAAACCCGGATGTTCGCGTCGCGATTATTACCGGTGCTGAGGGCATATTCACCAGTGGTAACGACCTGACAGATTTCCTGGGCGGCTCTGCCGAAGGGGAGGAGTCTCCGGTTTTCCAGTTTATGAGTGCTCTTTACCACTTCCCCAAGCCGGTAGTTGCAGCCGTTAATGGCCCCGCAGTAGGTATTGGTACGACCATGCTGTTGCATTGCGACCTGTCTTTTGCTGGAGACGACGCCATGTTCCAGATGCCGTTTGTGGACCTGGGGCTGTGTCCAGAGTATGGCTCCAGCTACTTATTGCCCAGGATCGCCGGCCATGCCAAAGCTTCTGAACTGTTATTGTTGAGCAAGCGTTTTAGTGCTCAGGAAGCCGTTGAGATTGGTATCTGTAATGCCGCAGTGGCACCAGAACAGGCCATAGTTCGCGCACGTGAAGCCGCAGCTGAGTTAGCGAGGAAAGCTCCGGCCGCCCTGCGTTTAACTAAGCAGCTTTTGCGCAGAGCAACTCAAGAGAAAGGGTTAGAGTTTATTCAAGACGAAGGCCGTTACTTTAAGGAGCGCCTCGCATCTGATGAGTTTAAAGAGGCTGCTATGGCCTTTATGGAGAAGAGACCAGCGGACTTCTCCAAGTTTGATTAAGTAAAAAAAGGCCGCACTATGCGGCCTTTTTTCTGATTTCATTTTTTAACGATCCCTATGTCCCCGGGAAAGATAGTTAACGGCTCTGTCGGGGTGGTCGGTAAAGAGACCGTCAATGCGCAGCTGATATACAGCGAAATGCAGGAAGTCCTCGAAGCTTTCAAATTCTTCGGGTACCTTGCCTGTATCCGCGCGGAAGGTATAGGGGTGAACTTCTAGCTGTCTGCGGTGTGCCCGGCGGACAACACTGTTAGCTCTTGGTTGGCCATCCGTTACTTCCATTAACATAGGATACCAGGGGCCAATCCCATCTGCGTAGGTGGCGATTTTGCGCAAGCCCCCCTGTTGCAGCATCCAGTCATAATTGTACTTTTCAATTTCTCCATTCACTTCGACCAATTTTTCCCCCCAGTCGGTAGCGGCGATCAATTGAACTAATGATAGATCCATCCCCATGGAGGGCATCAGCTCAAATTTAACTCGCTGGAGCTCTTCTGCGTCAAAGCATTGGAAAAAAACTTTGTGATCGCGATCGGTATAGCCGTATTTCTTGAGTGATTGCAAGGCTATAGAGGCAATATCTTTTCCTTCCCAGTGATGGAAGTAGGGTTTTTTAATCTCCGGGTAGATGCCAATATCGTAGCCCAGAGATCGGTTAAGCCCCTGAATTAATTCCAGTTCTTCCTCAAAGGTGGACAGCTTAAAGCTAGATTTCCATATTGGAAATCTCTCGGGATATTTTGCTTGAAGTCCATCCTCACTATCTATGAAGGGCTCTGATACCTGAAGCTGTTTAAGTTCGGTCAGGGTAAAATCGATAGTGTAAAAGTGACCATCATCGCGAGCGCGCTGGGGAAAAACGTTGGCGACATTAGTTACGCTATCTAGATAAATATCGTGCATTACGATCAAGTGATTATCTTTGCTGAGTACCAAATCTTGCTCGATATAGTCTGGACGCATACCGTAAGCCAGCGCTTTGGATTCGAGGGTGTGTTCAGGTAGGTAGGCAGAGGCACCTCTATGAGCTACCACAATAGTTTGTTTATTTCTCTGATCAAAGTTGTCCGCGCAGGTTAGTGTTGCGGCTACAGAAAAGCCAATCAACACTACTGATAGAATGTTTTTTAACATGTGATAAAGGCCCGTGATGAATTGTGGGGCACTTTCTAGCAGAGAAATATGACAGGGATATAACTGAATACGAGAGCCCCGCCAGGGCGAGGCTTTCGCAGAGCGAGCGTAGAGCTACTCAGCGCGGCTTCGTCTATCTGATAGGCATTATGAACTCTGGTGACTTTAATTTCTTCTCTCTTGAAGCTTAGCTTTGAAGGCTGCTCGATTTTCTTCTTGAAGTTTATTGAACTCTGCTAATTGTTGATCCGTCAGTACGGTGGACATTTTACTGAGCGTAGATTTTCTGATAGCGGCCATTTCTTTGCCTAACTGGCGCTTCTCACGAAAGCTCATCTTTTGGATAGCGCCAGAGGGACTTTCTATGTTAACGCCGTATTTTGCAAGCACTTGGCGGCGTTGTTCATTGGCTGATTCCAGGATTGGCTTTACTTTTTCTACCTGCTCATCAGAGAGGTTAAGCTTGGCTTTGGTTGCCTCTAAGCGCTCCGCAAGTTGTGCGGCATGGTCATTATCTGCCCAAACTAGGGTATTTGTAGAAATGGCAATTATTGCAGCGATTACCAAACTGAATAATTTCTTCATTGTGACTTCCTCGTTAATGAGTAAATGCCGTTGCTGTGAGGAGTATGATAATGGCTAGATTGTAAGCCAGTGCCATCCAACGCAAGGAAGTGTAAATTCCCTATTCACTCTCACATGGACTGAGATATTCCAGGATATCCACAGTCAGATACTTCTACTCAAGATAATTCTAGACAATTCTGGATGGCTAGTGCGCCTAGGTAAGTCAATAGAAGATAAACCGATATCCAGTCAGCTCGGAAACCATGAATCGATGAGGGTTAATAGTCAGCCAGCAAAGATTGTCGCCTACAGAGGAACCGGTGGAATAGAGGGTAAGGAGTAGTACTCTAAAAAGGGCTTGATTATAAATTGGTGTATCGTCTTGGACCGCTGGTTTAGGTATTAGCAGGAAGTTAAGCATTCTAAAACGGCGCTATTTCAGCGCCGTCAAAATTTAATCAAGACTTGAGGCAGGATAAATTGCGTTATTACAGTGCAACGCATTACTATGCCGCGATGATGCCTGCCAAAAGTGTCTTAATCCCCTTCACACGGTGGCTTCGTGAGACCATAGATAGTCGGCATAGATTTCCCGAAGGTCTTTTTTGCTGACTTTGCCTGTAGCCGTATGGGGGATTTCCTTGGCAATGACACAGTCATCGGGAATCCACCAGTTGGCAAA
Organism: Microbulbifer maximicatervae (SeqCode); assembly: GCF_052468095.1. Next base: position 4,255,320 of record NZ_CP174332.1, on the reverse strand, counting down.
ATGCCCTTTAAAGGATGCCAGAATCTCCTCAGTTTTTAGTGTTTTGCCTTCAGCGGGAACAATGATCAGCAGAGGCCGCTCAGCCCACTTTTCATGGGCAACCCCAATAACAGCGGCTTCGGATACTCCCGCCTGTGTCATAGCAAAATTCTCCAGCTCAATAGAGGAAATCCACTCGCCGCCGGACTTGATAACATCCTTAGTGCGATCAGTGATTGTCAGGTAGCCGTCAGTATCGATCGTGGCAACGTCACCGGTATCAAACCAGCCGTCTTCGGTAAGTGCTGACTCTTTGGATTGGTAGTAGCGCTCACAGACCCAGGGACCACGCACTTGTAGGGCTCCAAAAGCCAGCCCGTCTTGTGCCAAGGTATTTCCCTCTGGGTCTACAATACGCATCTCGACCCCAAAGCCCGCTCGGCCCTGCTTGAGCCTGAGGGTCTGTGCTTCGTCTTTAGAGAGGTTCTCAGGTATGCGGGCATTGAAGGTTCCCAGCGGACTCATCTCAGTCATGCCCCAGGCGTGATGGGTATATACCCCATGCTTTTGCTCGAATTCCTCCATAATACTCCAGGGGCAAGCCGATCCACCCACGACTACTCGATTCAAGCTGGGTAGGGTCTCTTCACTTTCCCGCAGGTACTTGAGCAGGGCGAGCCAAACGGTTGGAACGCCGGCAGCGATAGTAACGGCTTCCTTTTGAATTAATTGACTGAGCGTTTCTCCACACCCCATTTTGGGGCCAGGTAACACGAGTTTTGCTCCAACAGCCGGTGCCGCATAGGGTATTGACCAGGCGTTGACGTGAAACATGGGAACAACAGGCAATATGGCTTCGTCCCTTCTAATCGCAAAGACATCTGGCATCAATACGCCGTAGGTATGCAGCATCAGAGAGCGATGGGAATAAAGCACCCCTTTGGGATTGCCTGTTGTGCCTGATGTATAACAGAGTGCTGCTGCACTCTCTTCCTCTAATTCAGGCCATTGAAACTCAGTGGGCTCTGCTGCAATCAATGTTTCATAGCAGTAAACATTGCTCAGGCTTGTGGCGGGCATATGTGCTTTATCAGTTAGCACAATGATGCCTTCAATCGAATCTAGATATTCTGCCAGAGATTCGATTAGGGGCATGAATAGTGGATCAATAAACAGCCATCGATCTGCGGCATGCTCAATAATGTAAGATATTTGCTCAGGGAAAAGCCGGGGGTTAATGGTATGGCAAACGAGCCCGCTGCAAGAAGTTGCGTAGTAGAGTTCAAAATGCCGGTGATCGTTCCAGGCAAGAGTACCAATTCGATCTCCATCATTGGCTCCAAGCTTTTGTAGTGCATTTGCCAATTGCGAGACTCGCTCAAAAGCTTGTTGATAGCTATAACGAAAATCGGGGTTATCCAAGGTAACTGAAACAATCTCACCATCCGGTGAGTTGCTTAGAGCATGCTTCATAATACCGGTGAGGATGAGCTGGGATTGCATCATCATGCCATTCATCACTTACTCCTTATTATTATCTTTTATTTTCAGATAGACACTAACCCTCCAAAATTTTGGGGGGTGATAGAAAAAGGATTAGGGGCTGATTCTTATAAAATTATTGAACGATCTTTATCCATTCTCCGGGCTTGGGTTCTCCTCGGGGATAATAACCATTTAAGAGGCGTAATTGCTCCTCTGCATATTCGCCGATTTCCATATGTTTTGCCAGGGAGGCAAAAGTAGTTTTTTCATTAGCCTGGACGTAGCGCAAGCGTTTGATGTCCTTCTCTTCTACAATGTCAGTTTGTCGTAGCGGCCTGAAGCTTCTAATGCTGGTCAGGAATAAATTGTCATATTTATCAATAGCTTCTGGATCTGAGTCTTCATCAGTTGTGACTTTTCCCTGCAGTACAAATTGTCTGCTACCATAAAAAATTACCGCAATTCTGTCTGGATCTGCATCCTCTTTTTCAAGCGGTGGAATTTTTCCGGTATGGCCTTCAAGTCGATATTGATTGAGTTTCTCCCCTTTCTCCAGTTGTCGTAGATCGAACTCTGAGCGCAGAGCCATGTCAGCGGGCTGGTTGCCATCGCGTTGGGTAACTGTAATGGTAATTTGTGCACTTTTATCAGGTGCAGAGCCGACAATGGCTGAACGTTGATTTTCTACCAACCAGCCATCGGGAAATAGAAGGGAGAAACCCAGCCGCTTGTGATTGTAGCGATTTTTAGTGGACTGCTGTGTGTTCTGTCCGTACACAAGGCCATCTGTTTTTTCCCGATAGTATTCTACTTTGGTTTCTTTGTTATCTTCGGGAAGCTGGCCTGCAGCGTTTACAACTTCCTGTAGGCGAAGGTCATTTCTAGGGTGAGATGCAAAAACCCCGTGGTAAGTTTGCGGTTTCTTGCCCTCAATACGGGCACGGCGTCGGGCAAATGTCTCCTGATCCTTTAATAGCCCAATAACATTGATCATGGCCTGGGGGTCATAACCAGCGTTGAACATATATTGGGCTCCGAAGCGATCCGCTTCCAGTTCCATCTCGCGGCCGTAACCCTTCACTGCAGCGGTGCTATATAAATTTGCAACATCTCCGACTACACCACTACCGGTAACCAAAACTGACAATACTGATACAACGCTGGCTCCGGTCGCAGCTGTTTTTTGCCTTACCGCATGGCGGGCGGTGATATGGCCAATCTCATGAGCTAGTACAGCGGCCATTTCAGCTTCTGAGTGCAGGTAAGTTAGAAGGCCTCGGTTGATGTAGATATACCCACCGGGAAGGGCAAATGCGTTGATATCCTGGCTGTCGATGATCGTAAATTGGTACTTGATATCCGGTCTGTCGCTGGCGGCGGCAACTTTTTGCCCGACATGATTAACATAAGCGGTTAGGACTGGGTCTTTATAGATTGGAGTGCTCTCTATCAGCTTTTCATGCATCTCCCGACCGATGGAGATCTCCTTGTCCTCAGACATTAGAACCAGGTCAGGCTTATTGGTGGCAGGGTTAAATGCACAGCCTGCACTGAGTATTAGGATAGCGCTGGCAAAAACACGCTCGATAAATTTCATTACCCCTGGCCTCCCGTAGCGTCTTAATTTTTATGAACTGGGTGTTACTGCTGGCATCAAGAATTGTTGGAGCTGCAGCGCCATTCCTTTACAGGCATTATTCTGGACTCTGGCGATTAGTGGTATTGGAACCACGATTGCGGGCATATAGGAGGTTCCTTTGGCATCTGCGCTAAGTTTCCCAGACAGTTCGCGGTCCCTGAAATCCCATACTGCTGCTTCGTAGTCAGATTCTTTATCCCAGGTCCCAAAGCCAAAGCACCCTGCACCCCCGGTACTGATGGTACAGCTGATAGAGCCGGCACTGGCTGTGGTCTCCGTCGAACCATCAATCCAGACGATGTACTTCACTCCATAGGTTTCCATTCGCTCACGCACACTTTCATTTTCCATCAGGCGATCTAGGGAGCGAACATGCATAGGTGCTGTCCTGGGTTCAAACCAGGGGTACATAAGATCGACAAAGTCTTGCTCTGGAATAATGTTTACACCTAACTCAGGGTTGTGTAGTTCTCTACCAACACAGGCAATTAAATCAGGCTCTGTTTCATATTCACTGGAGTGACGGCGGCCCAGGATGACGACAGAATCTCCTTCGGCAAGCTCACCATCGGAGCGTCGATACTCATCAATTACGACAGTGGTACAACCGCTAATAAAGACTATCGCTGCAACTAGAAGTGGCTTGAACACGATTTACTCCTCTTATTCAGCCTTTTTGGCTTTCACCTTGATTTCTCTCAGTGATAGCGATCGACGTTTCCCAGAGAGAAAGGCCTGTAGTTCAGGAACTTTCCCAAACCCGGTATAGAGGTTTGCTCCGGCATCGCGCAGGGCGATATTTATCGCCTGAGTTAATGCCTGTTCCTGGGACTGTAAAAATGCGGTAGGGGTTTTTCCGTATGCGGTTATTACCCAGTTGGCAACCTGTCCGCCACTGGGGTCAAATGCGGTCATGTTGTATTTAATCCATACCTCAAAAATATTGACCCTTGTCTCTCTGGGCATTGTGAACTGCAGCTCTCGCACTTCTGGAACTATCACCAGTTCGACATTGGCGGGGACTTCTTGTGGATAACTCGATAGAGATACGGTATCGGTAAACATGGAACCCAATACTGTTTCAAACAGATTTTTTTGTGCTCTGCCTGTGCTTATATTCCATTCTTCACGATCTTCACTGTCTTCTTTATAAGTGAAACTTTTAAAGTCCTCACTGAGGTAGAAGCCTACGGTTATTGGCAATTGATCACCTATCGGGGCAGGGTAATTGCCATCCACCTGTACTGTATGACTGCAAGCACCCAGGAAGAAACTTACAAGAATAAGTACCTTTAGGTGTCCAAAGGAAGTCGACCTATACCTCATATGTTCCTCCTTGAATCATTTAACTAGCGAAAGTCATTCAACCCCACGAAAGTGCCGCCGTTTCGATAGGTGAGCTCGCGCATAAGGGCCGCAAAGCGCAGTCCTGTGGTTTGTAGGTGTGGAGGGCGAGAGAACTGTACAGGGAATCCTACTGCATGGATTCTGATATTTCGTTTTCCCTCACCGTGCTTAGCATTTACCCGTTCGACAGCTAACATAACCCTGCGGATTGATTTTCCGGTGAATTCATCGCCAAGCACATAAATACTGATTTTCTTACTGGGATCATAAAAGCTGCGGACGGCTTTCTGGATACCTTCAACAGGGCTGGAGTTACTAAAAGGATTCCAGGACTTCAACCGCTTTAGTATCGCTTGGCGGCGCCCTGGGGTATCAGGTATCCACTTGTTTCGATAATTGAAGAACATATAGTCCCCCATATCATTCATGACCTGGATACCTTTAACATTGGGATAAAGGTCTAGAGTATTGACCATCTCCGCCATCATTCGGTCCCAGCCGTAATTAAACATACTGCCGGAGGTGTCGATAATGAAGAGAATGTATTCGCTGTCGACAGGGATTCCGCCAATAACATTGTTTTTACGCTGGTAGTTCTCGCCCAGTAGGCGACGCATTTCATCAGTGATGGATTGTAGTGCAATGGTCAGCTCACCTTTGAGTTTGCCATCCTCACTTTGCCCTTCGGTTTTACTGGCAAATTCCGCTTGAAGTGCTTCCAACTCACCGCGCAGGTTGGCAATTCTCTTGCGCTCGATATCGATTTGTTCTCGCTTGGAATTTAGGTTCCGGTTGATAACTGTGGTCTCACCACGGATTTCCGCCAGCTGTTGCTGTAGTTCCAATACCTGCCCTTCGAGGTCTACTTCAGCTTCCTCTAATACAATCGGTTCTGCAGTCTTGGCGATCATCAGTAGCAATACAATTGCGCCAAATCCGCAGCAGATAACATCCAGGAAGGAAATGCTGAACTCCTCCTGGCGACGTTTTTTTTGCGCTCCTATCATGGCCAGTCCCTCGAAGGTGCAAGGAAAGAGCCTTTGCTTTGCATCGCCAGCTTCCAAAATTCACTAGCCGCAAATGGGTCCCCCTCCATAGGGGCAAGAATGACATTGATGGGGATATTCTTGGGGAGCACTTTGACCGCGCGCTTGAATAGACTGCGCCTGTCTCTACCAGAAATAGTGGGTTTTCTGGGCGCACTCATCCCTTGAGTCGGTAACCCATCGGTAATGAGAATAATGTTGTCGGGCAGTGGTGTCATAGCGTTAATAGCGTTAAATACTCTCTCTAGACTGGTACCATTTTCCGGCACTACTTCATCTAGCCCCTTGATAGCCTGGTCCAACTGGTCGCGGTCATCTACATTGAGCCAGCGATCTTCTGTACCGGCGATTGCGGCACGAAAAGAGGTATTAAAAGTATAGATCTGGTATTGGCTATCCCTGGGAAACTGAGCAGTAAGCCAGGAGACTGTGCTGACGGCCCTGCGCCATTTTTCAGTTTTGCGTTTTACCGGTGAAGACATGTTACGGGCGCGTATTATTTTAATAAGCTCGTCGCCGAGCATAGACGCCGATGAATCCAACAGAATCAGGATACGATTACCGCCTAGGCGCAGGCCGGTGAGGTATTGACGGTCCCCATCACCGACAAACTTGCGAACGTTATTTCCCAGCTTTTTATTTTCTTCTTCAAGGTTCTTTTTCGCCTGCTCCAGTTTTTTGAGTTTATCTTGTAGCCTCTTGATATCCTCTTCTTCATCGATACTGTCGATTTCAGCGATATTGCCTTTGGTTTCCTCTATTTGCTCCAAAATGCGCCTGGCAAGCCCTTGAGCCTCAACCAGTTCATCACTAACGACATCCAGAGTATTTCTAGCTTGAACCAAGTGTTCCTGTCCAAACTCCACCTCCTCTTCCAGAAGGTTCACCTCGGCAGTGAGATCTTCAGTCTCTACTTCAACTTGGTGATCGGAGCCGTGTTTGATAATAAGAAAAATTAACGCTACTGCCCCAAAACCACAGGACATGATATCGAGGAAGGACAGGCTAAATGTGGAAAAACGACGCTTTTTACGCCCCATATCGCTCCACGCTAATCGCAGTTATCACATCTTGATAATCTGCAACTCCAATTGTATCGCCGGCGTTGAGATTAACGGGTGACTCAATCTCTTTTCCATTGAGTGTGAGCTGAATTCCAGCATCCACCCGCAAAGCAAGTCTGCCGGCATGATTTGTGACTGTTGCGGCAGGGTGCTCCGGTGGTGTTGGGGTGACTTGAAATTTCTCGTCATGCCAGAAAACGAATAGAGGTTCCTGGGCGGCCAGTGCCTTGTGGCCAAAAAGTAAATGTGTCGCTACGGTTTCTGAGGATTTCTCTACATGCACCTTGACCTCGCTAGGGGGGAGGGCAGTGACAGAGTTGATCAGTTTCAATGTACTGCTATCACTGCGCAATTCTTTCCAGCGATGATTGATGGCATGTGCAATGGAGTCTCTTGAGAGAAGATGTACACGTTGGGCAAGCTGAATTCCCCCTGGAATATCAGCCCAGCGATGGGAGATAAAACTCACACTTTGACTTTCCTCCAGGTTTTCAATCATTGCTCGTATACGGGATAGGAGAGGGGTTGTTGCATCTTGAAGCTGCCGCAGGCTGATCTTTGCTGTTCGATCATCAAGTTCAGCTAGAACTTCTCCGTGACGCATCGCTCGATCAGTCCACTGGGGCATCAAATCATAGAGTTGCTGTTCTGATTCAGCTGAATGGAGAGGGTCAAATCGGCACTGCATAATAAATGCATCGGTAAATACGCGAGCCCAGGATTCCTGGAAGTTGTGTAGTCCTGCGTCGGCAACAGTTTCTACCGTTTTCACCGTGGCTTGCTTATCCACAGCAATCTTTGTTACCAGTGTCTGGTGGAGTTGTAGGTCGATATGCAGTTGGATTCCTGCAGGAGCCAAATTACCCAGGCACGCGGTTGCTGCATCAACAATGCCTACGATATTGATATCGCTGACTTTAATAACTCCCAGAAGTAAGGCCAGTTGTTCGTGGGTAAAATTGCCGGGAACAGCGAGAACAATTTCATCGGGAAGGTCACAGTGCTCCGCTATTTCCTGAAGGTGGCAGTAGACCAAGTCGGCATGGTGGCGGCAGCGTTGATTTTCTGACTTTAGCGACTCGAGGCTCAGTCTTCTCCAAAACTGGTTGTTAACCTGAGTCGGATGGCTCCTGGCACGCATTTGAGCTGAGGTACCAATATGAATTTTATTGTGTTCAATAACTGCAATTCCAGGACTTTCCAGTACCTCGTTAGTATTTGAAAATACACGTAATCCGCAGTCATTTATTTCCAGGACGCCTTGTCCCATGGGTTTATTCCTCGCTACGACTTATTCAGGTAAAACCGCTAGCTGATTTTCAGAAAACGCAGTAAGCGGTTGTCACAGTAACTTTGTGTATCCAACACCAGGCGCTCCTGCATGAGTTGTAGCTGGTGAGTGAAAAACATAATGACGATACTAATTACCAGGGCGATAAAGGTAGAGTTAAACGCGACCCCCAGACTTACCGTCACGCCAGCTATATCCCCCTCTACGGCTCGATGCGCCTGTGATAATGCTTCGCCGATACCTCGTACCGTGCCAATAAATCCGATAGATGGAATAGCCCACGTAATATAGCGAACCATTGCCAGCTCAGAGTCGAGTCTGTCTCCCTCAGTTTCGCAAACCTCTTTTACAGAGTTGGAAACGGCGGCGACATTCTTGGTAGAACCGAATCGCTGCAGGGCGGTGAGTAGTGCCCTGGGAACTAAATATCGTCGTTCCTCTTCAGGAAGGGCTTGTATCGGGCGGGATAAATCACGGGTATCCTCGGGAAGAATAGGAGTTCCCTCGCTGATATTAAGTAGAGCTTTGTCCAGTAATTTTCGCTCGCGAATGCTTCTCTGTGCCTTTAGTCCCATAATGGCCATTGCCCACAACATCAGAACAAAGCAGGCCTCTTGCTCATAGTCGCGCATCACAATGTAGATAGAGCGTTGTTGAACGTAGGTTTCCCCAGCGGCCTCCCTCGCCAGTTGCTCCTCAATTAGCGCATCTGCATTAGGGCGAATAATGGCGACATAAATCGCGTGGACCAAAATAATAGACCCCAGAAGAGCAAAGACCTGGAAGACAAAATCCGATGATTTAAATTTCATGGCGATACTCGCTAGAAGCTATTTCTATATATCTACGGGAAAGGAAACCGATAAGTCTTCGGAGATTTCTTCCGAGGCCTTATAGTCATCTGAATTACTTTTATTCCTAGTTATTGGTGCTTCTTTCTTGGGAATTACTGCCGCTGTTTGCTGGTTCTCTTCCGGCTTGTTTTCATCTTCTGCGTACGCAAAGTTGATAAATAGAAGCAGTAAAGTAAGTAATAAATATTTCACACTAGTCTCCTAATTCACCCAGCGGGCAAGGCGGAAGCCAATATCATTACGAGCGGATTCTCCGTAATCACGGTAGGAGAGGCGCAACTCAGTCAGTCCCGAATGACGCCAGCTGGAACCACGGATTACATGGAAGTCCCCATCCTCTGGACCGACAGGGTTTTCTTCGATACGTCGGGATAATCCGGTCCCTATCGTGTATAGATCGTGAATCCATTCAGAGACATTTCCACCCAAGTCATAAATACCAAAAGCATTAGGACTGTAGCTACCTACCGGTGAGGTAGCTGCGTAACGATCACTGTAGGTGCGAAGGACTGCAGGAACTAGTTTTGTGGCAGTAGTATCTGCGTAGTTTCCGGAATTGCTCTTTATTGGTAGCTCATTTCCCCAAGGGAATTTTTTCATGGTGCCTTGATCGTATCGTGCAACCCAGGCCCATTCGGCTTCAGTCGGTAAACGATAACCGTTGGCTGCGCCATCAAAGCCAACAACACGCCCGGCTTCCGTCAAATAGACCGGTGTAAGGCCGTCTCTTTCACTGAGCCAATTGCAAAATAGCACTGCCTCTACCCAACTGACATTTACAACTGGCAGATTGTCATTGTCGAGACTGACACCATTGACATGGCTTGAGGTATGCAGGCGCTTGAAACGCCGATATTCCCGGTTGGTAACTTCAGTGGTCCCAATATAGAAAGGCCGATTTAGAGATACCTGACGCATAACCTCGTTTGCCCGCCGCCCCTGTTCTCGCCGGGATGATCCCATGGTAAATACGGCGTTGGGGCGCATGAGTTTCATGGTGCCGCCAGCTGCGTGACGCAAAGTTGATGGGGTTTCTCTCCAGCGCGCTTGTTCGGATGTAAGCAGTACCGCCCTGACAGTTTGCTCCAGTTTGGTGCTGGGAATGACACGAGTGTCAAATTCCTGGTAGCCCTGTTTACGTACGACAATGTTATGGCTGCGGGCTGGCAGGTTGAAAGTTTGTCCACTGTTCCCGGCGTATTGACCATCAATGTAAACTTCCGCATCTGGAGGGACGCTACTGACGTGAACCCTGCCGTACACAGCATTTAGGTTTATATTCAGGTCCCGCTGTGTTCCAGCACCGAGGTCAACTGTGTGCTCAATAGAGGCGTAGCCATCCTTGAAGAAGCGAAGTCTATGCCTGTGGCCGGAGGCCAATTCCAGTTCCAGTGGGGTATGACCGCGAAACTCTCCGTTGACTGTCACTCCCGCTCCCTCTGGGGTTGTAACAACGCGTAAAAGTCCATCAGCGGGTCCCAGGCTGACGGTTGCTAGCGTTTGATCGACACCGGCTGTAACAGCGACAGGAATATCGACAGTTTTATGTTCCGGCAGTGAAATGGACACGGTTCTGTCGCCCTGAACTAATTCAGTGGTCAGTGGTGTTCTGCCGAGAACTTTTCCTTCAACCGTGACCGTGGCCCCGGGAGGGTTGCTGCTGACGGTGATATTGGCCCAGGCCGGTCGAAGCACGGCCTCCAGTGTGTGGGTATTGTCTAGCCCCTCAACATTGATTTCACGGGTGAACGGCAAGTACCGGTCTGATAGGATAGTCACACGCATAGGACCTGCGTTGATTGCTTCCACAAGACCATTCTTATTGGGTACTTCCCGTCCATTAATAAGGATTTTTACTGGTACAGGGGGCGTTGTTTTAACCTGTAGGTGGCCTGGAAGTTTTTCCAGGGAAACAGAGTGGCGACTGTGTCCGTCACGTTTTACTTCGACTTCGCCGCTCTGGGGTAAATAGCCGTCGGCACTGATCGTGAATTGATAATTACCAGGTAAAACCAAATGGCCATCGCCCAGAGGGATGGCGAACCCACTGACCTTGATGCGGGCATCAACCGGGTTGGTATCAAAGATTAATGACCGCGCCATAATCAGATAGCTGAGTGCAAAAATAGCGAGTAAAAGGCAACCTGCGACAATCAATGCTCGCTTAGAAAGAAAGAGTCGCGCGCGGGTAGATTTTATTTGTACCGGGGTGAATCCAACTGGCTCAATCAGGCTTTGTTCCTGAACTGGCGGCTTTTCATCCTGGACAGGTACTGCTTCCTTCACTGTCATTTATGTTTCCCTATTGCTGGTACTTATAGATTTTTCGCAATGGCATTGGTTTGGCACGCATCGCTTTATGCTCAGTCAGCCTGACCAAAGGTGGGTACACAATTTTCTATCTGCAGAAAGCTTAGCTTGCTGGCGTAATCTGCATGGGGATTTATAGGGTGTTTGTCACAGAACACCTCGTTTCGCTCAGCTCAACGAGGTGTCTGTTGTCATCGCAGCTCATTACGGAAAATCTTATTTTTAGAGTTTATGCTGCTGTCTGGGTTCTCTCATTTAACTATTATTGGCACCGTTTATCCTTTCGGCACATTGGATAACAACTTCCGTTGTGGGCTTACCTGGTTTTACAACAAACTCTTGGCGAACGTCTCGGTAACCTTCTCTGGTACCAATGGCGATGTAGCGCCCAGGTTTCAGTGCGATTTCTCTCTGGTCAAAATTACCTAATTTCCCTACATGGTAAATGGTGACACTGGTGGTTCGATCCGACTTGAATTTAACCGGTAAGGGGATCAGGGCTTGTGTCAGGGCATTTTCAAGGTCTTCAATTTGTCTTTGCAGCCTTGGAGTTTTAGTATTGAGTTTGCGAGCGTCTGTTAGTACTTGTCGGGCAAAATAGTTCCTTTTACCTTCGCCAAGGGTTAATGGATCTTGAATTAAGTCTTTTAACTGGTCATCCAGTTTTGCTCTGGCAGCAGCTCTAGCCTTGCCTGTTATTGCGTCCACCAGGCTAGAGTCCTTCTTGACCAGATCTGTATAACTTTTTAGGGCTCTGTGCCATTCTTCCTTGGTTTCTTCCATGCGGGCTTGTTGGAGGAGTTTTTCTATCTGCACTCTGTCAGCTTCATTTTGTGCTTGTGCTAAGCCGATATCGGGGGCTTTTGCTGTTGGCTTTAAGTTCTTTGCTCGATGAAAATAGGATTTTGCCGATTCAAATTTTTCTTCGGCAATTGCACCGTAGCCAGATGACATCGCGCTTTGATAATCCCTTTCTGTAATTGCACCCTCAACCTTTGCCAATAGATCCTGAGCATCGGCTGTTTCTGAGTCGATCGCGAGAGATTTCTTGAGCTGTTCCTGAGCCAAATCCAATTTGGCCTGTTTAAATGCCTTTGTTCCTTGAGTTAAGTGCCACCAAGCGAGGGGGAGTTTGTCGGCCCGCTCAATACCCTTAAGGCCTCTGGGATGGTTATTGGATATGGTTAATACCATCTTGAAAGCATTGCTGGCGGAATCCTTATCCCCCTGACTCAGAGCTCGATTACCTTCACTAATATGCGTCTCAATGCGCTCGGGAATACTATCTTTCAGGTACTCTAATGCCTGGAGTGATTCCCGGTATTTTTCGAGCGCTGCCATAAAATTGCGTTTGCGATAAATTTCATCAGCTTTTAGAGCCAAGTCTTCAGCAGAGTAGAATTCTTCAAAAGCCCATACTTCTACCTTTCGATCTTTGAGCTCTTCTTTGATTTCAAGAATTTCCTGGAGAACCTTTTGAACCTCCCTGCGCTGCTGCATTATTTCTGCATCGCTATAAGGAGATTTTTGGTTGCTCTCCACAGGTGCGCTGTTTCCAGGCTGTACGGAGACAATTGTATCGGCTGAACGCTTTGGTGGTTTTACAACTTGAGGAAGCCCCCAAAATACACCGACCAGTGCGCTTACCATTATCACCCCAAGAACGGCGGGCCAGTAGGACCTTTGCTCCCGTTGATGAATAGCGTTGGCAGTCGTTGACTTAGGGGATTTAGAGCTTTCCTCTCCGCCGAATGTGAATTCTGCGGGCTCTATATGAACTGTATCTTCCTTGGAGTTATCGCGGTGCTGCATAGTGATTCCGCCGTGTTATTCAATGACCCAGTGAAGATGTTGGGTATTCAGTAATAACTAATCACAATGATTAGCGTGCTTTTGGGTACCTCTAACGTGATTTAAATGCTGTTACTGACTGCGCCAGTTTCGGCTTCATAGATTTCCTTTAGAATTTCCCGCCATTGCCGATACTGATTTTCTACAGTACCTGTGAGGGTAATAGTGCGATCTTCCAGCTCAACAATTTGCGGTTCTACCTCTGCCTCGATGGAGTCTCCTAATTCTTGCAGAGCTTCCAAATGCATCTTGGCATCGGATTTTCGGTCAAATGCACTTTTAACAAGATAGCCCCCGGCACCGATACCAACCTGCCCAGCTGCCTGGGCGCTTCCAGTGCCAGCGCCAGCAGCTGCGATACCTCCAATAATGGCTGCTGCTCCCATAATTGTGTGATTGCGAGCTTTGCGCTTTAACTCTCGCATTTCCCTTACTTCTTCATAGCTGCGGGCTCTCCATTCCTGATAGGGAACTTCCATACTTTTGGCGAAGGTGCCGTAGTACTCCTGCAGAGTGTCGACAAACAGATAATCTCTTTCCCGTATTTTTCTTACCCTCTGTAACATGGGGTCATTCTCTGCGGGTAAAGCACTTAAAAAGTAGACACCCTCAGCACTTTGAGTTAAATAGCGATTGAATGCCTGGGGAGAAAAATCCCGTGCAAACCGCATCTCAGAAATTGTGCGCAGCTCTACGATTTGCTGATTTGAAAGCTTTTGTCGGTAATTCAGCATGTCGTTAGCAATACGGTTATAGATTCCCTGAAAAGCATCTCCTTCAGTAGGGTGCTTTCGGTCGTAGGCATAGTGGGATGCGTTCTCTGAATACTGCTTGGTAAACCACAACTGCCCCCGGGAATCGGATACGGTGATTTCTACCGTCAGCTTTTCTCCATCAGATTGCAAAATACGTCCGGATACGGTCACATCAATATTGGTGCGGCTCGATGGAATAACCCTTACAGCTCCCCACCCCAGGCTGGACTGCAATGAATCGGCAAGGGTGACAGCCATATAGCGGGATTCAGCTTGACGAAGCTCGGGAAAAACAAGCTCATCTTCATCTGCTTGTGCTGTATCGAGACCTGGATTGAATTGAATAACGCCGACATCCAGCAGTCTCTCTTCGGGAACATTGTTATCTTCGATTGTTAGCGGAGTAAATGCGGTAGTTCTGACTTCGGTAGTGGTACAACCATTGATAACAACAAGAGTTAGAAAAAATGCTGCGACTCTTGCTATGAACTGAAACTTAACCGGTCGGGTTTTTTGGTTGGTCGACATATCGGCGTTCTCCAAGACTACTGCGTTGCACTTTTATACTTGCGATATTCTTCCCAAAGCTTTTCGCGCAATTCGGGGTCAGTCTCGCGTGTGGCAGCTTCACGAATCTGTCGAGCTACGACGTCATCATCTGTACCACTGGGTATATCGGCGGGCACAACTGCCTGTGAACCACCGTGATTAAAATCACCTTTACGTCCAGAGGCGGGCAGTCCGGGACCGGTTATTTGTCCACTGGAGTTATTATTTTGGGGGCCGTTACCTGATGTTGGGCCTGCATTGGGGGGAGGTGGAATTTCGGCTTCTGCAGATTGGATTAAGTCTTCTAGGGATTCCCCTGCTGGTGGTGCCTCATCCATCGCTTCTTCTTTATTTTCTTCGGAGGCTGATCCCGGTCTGTTTCTTACAAAGTCGCGCTCTCGCAAAATCATGCCATCATAGCTGACCATAGTGGATTCAAACTGGCCCTCAAGTTCTGCAACGCGATCTGCTGATGAAGTGGGAGCTTCATTGGGAGCACTGCCGGAACGTGGCGAACCACCGCCGGGTTGCCCTGAAGCTGAACTGCTGGCAGGTGCGCCGCTGGCCGATGAACTACTACTGGATGAGCTGCTACTAGAAGCTGAACTACTAGAGGATGCGCTGGAAGACGAGGATGATTGCTCCTCCTCAGAAAAATCAATTTCTTCGGGAGGCGTTCCATCTTCACCAGACGATGGATCAGTGGGTTTCTCTCCATTTTGGCTGGTTTGTTCGGGATCCGTATAAATTGGTGACGATGGATCATTTGAACCGTTGGGGTCCGGCATTTGATCCCCAGGTGAACTTTGATCCCTCGACTCTGATCCGCTACTTCCACTACTGGAGGACTGGCTCTGTTCTGATCTTGCTGTAGGCATATTCGCACTGGGCTGGCTGGAAGAGCTGCTACTAGGCTGCCCACTGCTCGAAGCCGTTGATTGGCCAGATCTTTGCGAACTACTGCTGCTACTAGATTGCGATTGTGATTGCGATGCAGAACTGGAAGATGAACTGGAGGATGGTAGAGATGGCATTGCTGGTGGCTGTGACTGAGTTTGTTGGCTCTTGCACCCACCGGTTAAGATCGCCGCCAAAGCAATTGGTACCAGTACATTTGACAAACAGCTGTGGCGGTGAATTTTTTCTACCGCTGCTCGAGGTGTCATCTCTTTCTCTCCTAGACTGTTTGCCGGTGTGACCGCGTGAGACACATGAAGTGTTTTTCCGGTACTAGCAAATGCTCAATGTGGAACTTTAAAAATAGTTGTTATTTGATTATTTGCGTAGATTCCACATCGAGCTGGTGTCAGTGGTGATAGGTTTCTCAGTCGAATATAAAGCGTTGCACAATTCCGCGGGTTTCCACCGCCTCTCCATCTTCAAACCTTGGTCTGAATTTGGCGCGTTTTAGAATGTTTCTAACTTTTGAGCGGATCTTCACTTTATCTGAAGGGTAAGCCCTGAGTATTTTTATATTCCTCGCCTTGCCAAAAGCCGTGACATCATAGGAGACCGTAATCCGGGAATTGGCTAGGGCTTTGCTGTCCGACTCCAAAACGGGGAGCGCGGGTAAAGCCACAGGCCGTCCAAATATGTCCTTAATTTCATCGTTAGAGGCACCGTTATCCCAAAGTGCCTTGTAGGCCTCGCCGTAGGTTTGGCGTGCGGAGTGCCACTTGTTAAACATCATGTACCAGTCGCCGAGTTCAACTTTGGCTTTGGCTGAGGCTGCCGGGGGGGACTTGGGATTTCTTTGGTAGACATCAACGATACGGGTAATGGCTTTTTTCCCGGTGTTAAAACTCTTCATCCGGTAGTGATCTAATTTGGTTCGCTGATGTGAGTCGGGGCCACTACCACCAAAGCTGGCGTTAACAAAAACTGGAGAGTTGGGTTCACCCTTATAGGTGGCCAGATAATAGTTAGTTGCTTTTAATCCGCGCAGGGCATCAACAAGGCGAAGGTCGGTGGAGCCAAAGTTTTTTGTAATAATATCTACCGCCAAACTGTAAAGATTGGTTGCACTAATTAGATGCTCAAATAGCGTGTCCCCTTTTTCCTCCACATAAGCCTGTAAATGCCAACGACTCAAGTTGTTGATTACTGGCAGCATACGGGGGTCTTTTTCGCCGTAATTTTTCTGGTAGAGCCAGTAGAGGTACTGCTGGTTGTCGTTAGCTTCTTCCCACTGATTGAGCGCTATTTGACTCTCGATCAAGCGCTTGATCATAGGGATTTGGCTTAGGGAATAGAGCCCCTCATTGACTCTGCTAATCAGCATTGCACGACGAAATTCAGTGACAGCCTGCTCATGATCGCCAGCTTTCTGTAATGCGGTGGCCAGCCCCAAAAGCTGTTCATCAATACCGGCGCCATAAGCACCATATTGGGCTTCGAGCTCCTCTATACGTTCACGGTAATTTTCTACAGCCTCGGAGGGCCTTAGCTGTCGAGGTGTTTTCTTGAGTGGTTTCGAGGCGGCTTCAATAAAGGCTTTTGGAGGTGCATTAGTTTGGACTGCCACAGGTGCGCCATCGTCGGCCAGGGCGCCATTACACAGCAGTGCTGTGGCTGTAAACATCAAGCCGATAGCAAAGGAATTGCTGGTATCTATCTGTGTCACGATTGAACCACTTCCGTTTCATATTTGGCTTCACCGAATACCAAACAGCTGAGGTTGGAACCTGCACCTGTCAGTTTTCGGGTCTTATTTCCGCTCGCCCACTGCAACAGCGAATACGGCGGAAGTTCTCTCCTGAATGTGGTTCTCTCGACCCTGAGCGCATTGAGGGGGTATCCTCAAGCTCACAGTGACGGCGCGACTGGATGCTTATAAATGCCTGCCTGGCCGCGTATTAGTCAGTATAGCTAGCACTATGTGCCAAGAAGGAAGCTGCGGCGGGTACTTCAGCCACTTAATGCCCATTGCGCCAGCATGCCTGTGACCACCCTTTTGGTTTAGCAGTTGGGAGTGCAAATTAGGGGTGAGGGACTGTAAGTAGATGCCAAAAATTTGTTGATTACGTCCGATATCGCGACTTGGCAGCGAAGTGTAGCGAGTGGCTTGGTTGGCGCTGGTGCCACATCAGGATGGCGGAAGCTAAATAGGTGGATCATCGTCCTAACAAGTATGCTGAATTTGGGGTTAGATTACTGCTGTTGCTGTATCAGAGGTTGATCTATTTGGATTGCAGCGTAACAAGCGCCATAATCAGCTGATTCGAATTCAGAGGAGAGCTCAGTGAGTATCTATATCGATCCAGAGATCGCGGTAAGCCTTCGGGGCTATGAAGCACCCGAGAAGCTGGGCTTTGGAACCGCCATGGCCCCAGTAATGTTTCGCGCCATTTGGCAGGATGGTTGCTGGAGTAGTGGAGAGTTGATCCCCTATGCGCCTCTGACCGTCGACCCTGCTGCTAAGGTACTTCACTACGCGCAGTCATGCTTTGAAGGAATGAAGGCCTATCGAACTTCCGAGGGGGGAGCTGCACTGTTCCGGCCCGAAATGAATGCTGCACGAATGGCATATTCAGCGAAGCGCTTATGTATGCCTCCGGTTCCTGAGTCCCTGTTCCTGGATGGCGTTCGTGTTGTGACTGCTTACTGCGCTGGCCTGCTCCCGAGCAACAGCGGTGAGTCCCTGTACCTGCGTCCTTTCCTAATGGGAACCCAGCCGGACCTAACGGTTTCAGCCAGTAATGCCTATGAATTTTATGTAATAGCTAGTCCCTCGGAAGCCTACCATTCCGGCAATATGCGTTTGTGGGTTGAGAGAGAAGATGCTCGAGCTGCAGTAGGGGGAACTGGGGATGCTAAAGTTGGCGGAAATTATGCCAGTTCTCTACTTAGTATCGGCCGCCTTAAAGAGCGAGGTTATGATCAGTCGCTTTGGTTGAGCCCCTCTAACCGGCAGAGTATCGATGAGCTGTCAGGGATGAATTTTTTTGCGGTCATTGATGGCGCTATATATACCCCAGCGTTGAACGGCTCAATTCTCGAAGGCATTACCCGATATTCTCTGATCCAGCTTGCGGAGGGATTGGGGTACAAGGTTGTTGAGCGGGCGATCCCCATTGATGAACTGTTAGAGCAGGTAGCTTCTGGAGACTGTAGCGAAGCTTTTGCTTGTGGTACTGCTGCAATAATCAGTCCTATCAGCGTAATCGGTGATGGCGATAGGGAGTACGAACTAGCCGATGCCCCAGGTCCTGTTGCAGAGCGTTTGCGACAAGCACTGCTGGATATTCAGGAGGGGCGTTCTGAGGATGCTTACGGGTGGATGCACTCTGTTGAGCCTGTAGTTTAAGTACTAAATCTTCGTACCCGGGCAGTTTCCAAGGCTGCCTGGGTCTAGTAACCCGCTTTTCCCCACCGTAAATCCTGCTTTATCCTTCGCGGGTTTTTTTGTAGCAGTATTTTCTATTTACTTGTTTCCAAGCGAAACGCTCGCGTAAACATTCCCGCCAATTTAATTGAGTTTGTTGACTTGTGCGACCTTAACACCTAAAAGTGAAGGGGTTAAATAAGAAATAAATTGGAGCTTGAGAGTGGCCTGATTGCGGTACACCTCATTTTGACAAGCAGTTCCAAGATCAATTTGAGCTAATAGGTCTCGCTTATAGTTCCTTGCACAGTCGAGGATAACGAGATGTTGACCCATATGCTTGGCCTTATGCTGCAACCACGTAGACAGTGGCAGCTTATTGGCAGTCTCTCTGAACGTAATCTGCGTAGACAGGTTCCTTATGTCATCGTTCTGGCATTACTTCCTGCAGCTGCTTGGTATTTTGGCACGACACAAGTTGGCTGGACGATTGGCACTGGTGCCCCGGTGAGAATTACGGGACAAAGTGCTTTGGAATTGGTCGCCGTATTTTATTGCACAATGGTTTTGGCTGTTACTGCTATTGGTTATTTTATCCATTGGATGGCAAAGACTTACGGAGCTGAAACTCACCCCCTTAAAGGCGTTGTTGTAGCGGGTTTCACTGCCACGCCTATTTTTATTGTGGGTATTGCAGGGATTTACCCTGTGTTGTGGCTGGACATACTGCTCGCAACTCTGGCGGTTGCTTACGCCGTCTATCTGCTTTATTTGGGAATTCCTATAGTGATGGGTGTTTCTGAAGAGCGTGGCTTCCTTTTTGCCAGTGCAATTATTACGGTGTCACTCGTCATGGCAGTCATTGTTATGGTTGCTACAGTTCTATTCTGGAGCTATGTATCCGCACCGGTCTTTTACTCCTCTTGAGTAGTTTGGGCTCCTAGCTATCACTAGATGAAATGTCGTTTCAGGCATTTTCGCCAGGAGATTTAGGGCTGTTGTTGTGGTGGGGATACAAGCTATCGACGTCGTACCCGGTGAATGGCTCATATTCACGGGTACGGCGAAGTCTCTTCTATCCTGGCTGTAACGACAATGCGTAAAGTAAATGACCGCCTTTCGGGGTTTCTTGAAGAATTCAACAGCTCTATGAAAGAGCTCTACTCGAAGGGCTTTGAGTTCAACCCCATCAATGTTCGGGAATCGACCACAAAGTTTATAGATAAGTATGTGACCGATATTCCAGATGTTGCCTCGGTACGAGATGGCATTATCTATGCCTCTGGATACGATGTACCAGTAAGAGTCTTTGTCCCCTATCCCGATGAGGTTCTACCTGTTCTTGTCTATTTTCATGGCGGTGGTCATGTAGCTGGAAACGTTTATTCATTTGACCCGATTTGCAGAAAGATTGCCCGGGAGACTCGACATATTGTTGTTGCGCCTGAGTACCGGTTGGCCCCTGAGAATCGCTATCCGAGCGCAGTAACAGATTGCTATGCTGCAGTTATTGGGGTTTGGGCGGCACTGGATAGATTGGGCCTATATTATCAACAGAGTTTGTCTGTCGCTGGGGATTCTGCAGGTGGCGCTCTGGCCGCCACAATGTCTCACCTGGCTCAATTTGACTACAGCGTTAAGATTAAAAAGCAGGTTTTAATTTATCCGGTTCTCGATTACACCATGCATTTACGGTCCCATGAAGAGAATGCGGTAGGCTATTTTTTAGAGGCACGAAAATCAATTTGGTACTTGGGGCAATATTTTGCTGAGGGGCAGTGTAGAAAAAAAGCATCCCCTCTTTTTATGGATTTTACGGCAGCTCTTCCTGAAACCTTGGTTTTTACCGTAGAGTTTTGCCCGCACCGGGATACTGGGGATATTTACTACCGGAAAGTGGAAGAGGTGGGTGTTAGATCTGAAAATGTTCACTTTTCCGATATGATTCATCCATTTTTGATTCTTGAAGACTTGGTGAAAGGGGAGTGCGCAAAAGTTTATGCTGGCATGAATAGTTTCCTGAATGACTAAACTTACGGCTTTCCTTTTGTAATTGAGTACTGGTAAGATAATTTATACCCATTATCAAACTCTAGTATTTCTTCTGAATTTATTGATCTTTCGATAACTATCTCCGCTATTGATTTAATAACTTGTTTAGGTTCTGCGTCCATGCAATGTATGCTCATGGAGTTAATGGACATGTCAGCGCTAATTACCCGGTGTTCAACAACCTGAATGAGCAGCTGCTTATCACTTTGGTAGAGCTTGAAACCAGGCCCCTCCGTCATCCATTTTTTGTACTTTGTAGCGCCCCACGGGCCTTTGCACTTTATTGCTTGATATTGAGTTGATGATATTTTGATATAGATAGGCTCGCTTCCTTTGATATCTGCACTTTTATCGATAGGTTGTTCTGTGTAGAGGTTTGATCCATTAGGAGCAGAGATCTGTATCGCTATCATTTCGGCAGCAGCGTCAAGTGAGCAGAATATGTAAATAAGAAAACACAAAAACTGATATTTTTTGATTGAAGTACTGGCCATCTTGATTTCAATAAGTGGTGTTTGTTTTTGGGAGTATGGCGCTTAAATGAATTTCTAGGGTTGTCTTCCGTATTAATAATAGCGCCTTGATAACGAGGTGTTGGTTGGATAGTATCAAAGTGTGTATTTAGTCCTGTTTTCACCTTTAAATTGGTACAGTAGTACCAGTTTGAGGTTTGAGTAGCTCAATTGACAATAATTTATATAAAAGGTGTGGCTATGAAGACTTTAGCGAATATGGGAGTAATTCTGGCTTTAATAGTACCCGTTGGATGTTCTGAACGGCCTGAATCCAGAGTTGAGGACAGTTCCAGTAAGGTTGATTTTCAAAAGCAACTACTAAAAAAACTGATATCCGCAAAGACTGGTGATGTTATTACTATTCCTGAGGGTAAATTCCATATCAATCGTAGTTTATCCCTGAATATTGATGGGGTAACGCTACGTGGAGCTGGCATGGATAAATCTGTCCTCTCCTTTGAGGGGCAAATTCAGGGTGCTGAGGGGATATTAGTTAATGCCAGTAACTTTACTATTGAGGGGTTGGCTATTGAGGATACCATAGGCGATGCCCTGAAAATTAATGAGGGCAAAAACATTATCATCAGGGATGTTCGTGTTGAATGGACCAATGGTCCGTCTACCCAAAATGGTGCCTATGGTATTTATCCTGTACAGACTGAAAATACTTTAATCGATGGTGTGGTAGCTATTGGCGCTTCAGATGCAGGGATTTATGTCGGTCAGTCGCGGAATGTTATTGTTCGCAATAGCCGCGCAGAATTTAATGTGGCGGGTATTGAGGTCGAGAATACGATCGGTGCAGATGTTTACAACAATATTGCTGTGAATAACACTGGGGGAATTCTTGTTTTTAATATGCCTAATCTTCCGCAGCCAGGGCACAGTACACGTATCTACAATAACCAGATAAAGAATAATAATACTGGAAATTTTGGTCATGAGGGCACGCCGGTTGCTGCCGTGCCAGCGGGGTCTGGGGTGGTTATTAACTCGAATGATCGGGTGGAGATTTTTGAAAATGATATTTCTGATAATGATACTGCTAACATATTGATCAGCAGCTATTTTACGGCTGGATACTATAGTGATAAGTCTACGCAAGCTGATTTTGACCCATACCCAGAGGGGATTTATATCTATGCCAATAACTTTTCTGGCGGTGGTACATCGCCAGATCATCTTAAGTTAAAAGCTCTGAAGTTAGCTATGTTTGGAATATCAGGTACATTGCCGGATATTCTTTGGGATGGGGTTGTTGATCAAAGTAAACTGGTGGATGGTCAAATACCTGAGGCATTAAAGTTATGTATTGATAACGAACCTGCAGGAATTCTCAATATAGATTTTGGAAATGAGTATAAGAATATATCCACGGATATAGCACCTCATCAGTGTCATTTGGAAAAGCTTGCCAAAGTAGTTTTAGACTTTGATTCAAAGCTGGAAAATGAAGACCATTTGGCAGTGATAGAGGTAACTAATGAAGAATAATAATCAAATAAGTAGGAAGCTTATCTACTCTATTTGGAGCCTTATATTATTGATTGGCCTTGCGGGGTGTGAATCATACAAAAAGGATGTTCATTTATTCCCAGCAGAAGAGGTGCCCGAAAAACTCAGTGCATGGAATTTATTGAGGATGGAGAAAGGTGTGCTCTTTCCTGCAGAAAGAGCATTACCCTATAATTTGAATACGGGGTTATTTACCGATTATGCTCATAAGTTCAGGACCGTCTGGCTGCCTGAGGGGGCTTTTGCAACCTACGGAGAAGAACAGTTTAATTACCCTGTCGGAACTATCTTAAGCAAGACATTTTACTATCCACAGGAGAGTAGTGGTGTAGTTCGTCGTACCGATGACTTCTCTGCGGATTATGTTGAGGGGCGCTTTGGGCTGGCACTTGATTTAAATCGTGTCCGTCTCGTTGAGACACGGCTTTTAATCCGCAGGCAGGAAAATTGGCAGGCGCTGCCCTATGTCTGGAATAAAGAGCAGACTGAGGCAACTCTTGAGATTGCTGGAGATGTGAAAATTTTTCAGTTGGTTAGCCTGAACGGACAGCAGGAAAACCTTAGTTATGTAGTACCTGACGCCAATCAATGTGCTGGTTGTCATGCAGAAAAGTTTACTGAAAAAGCCATTTCTCCTCTCGGCCCTAAGGCTCGACATCTGAATAAAGACTTTCCCTACCGTAGTGGAGTAGAAAATCAATTGCTGTTTTGGCAAAAGGCCGGCTATTTACGTGGACTGCCTGATCTGAAAAGTTTGCCGAGAAATGCCAATATTTACGATGCGACTGTGTCGCTGGAAGATCGCGCCAGGGCATATTTGGATATCAATTGTGGCCACTGTCACAATCCCACTGGGCCGGCAGATACCTCAGGGCTTATGTTGCATCATAGCGAAACTGATTGGCGCAAACTTGGGCTATGTAAACCGCCTATTGCTGCGGGTACAGGCAGTGGAGGGCATTTATTCGCAATAGTACCGGGAGAGCCTGAAAATTCTATTTTGAATTTTCGTGTAGAGTCTACCGCGCCTGGGGCCATGATGCCTGAATTAGGTAGAAGCATGGTACATACAGAGGGCGTTGAATTACTAAAGCAGTGGGTAAGCTCCCTACCGGGAAGCTGCACTTAATCTTTATTGGAAGCTATCTGGAAAGAGCTATATGAAGAGGAGTTGGGTATGGAGGGGACAACTCCATACCCGTTTCCTGGAGACGAGTAATTCAGAAAGATTCAGCCGTATGCTGCAGTTTCAGCAACAACTGTTGCCGCTGGAATTAATCCGTTGATCATCAAGGTGACGGTGCGTTCCAACAGCGGTGAGTCGATAGCAATAGCACCACTCAAAATTTCATACTCAAGGTTCAGGATCGTACCGTGAGCAATTTGTGCAGCCGCTTCAGAATCCGCCAGACCCAGTAATTGGAAGAATTCCTTGATCATTGACTCTCTGGCATGATTGGCCATCCGCACCGCGCGGGTCAGCTGCTCATTGCGAAGCGCTTCATTGCGGAATGCCAGCTCAACCAATCTGCGATCCCGGTCTTCAGCCTGGGTGCGGACATGAGTAAGAATAAAACGGGTCAATTGTTGAATCAGCAGTTTACGACTGCTATGTGACGCCCGCTCCTGTGCGGATAAATTACGTGCCGCACTAAAACTCTCTTCATGCAGTTGGCGTGTAGCCTCGAGTCCCTGCTCAACAAAATAAGTAAATGAATCGCTGATCAGGTCATTCAGGTCTTTGAAATAATAAGTAGTAGCCGCGAGAGGAACGTTAGCTTCGCGGGCGACTGCACGGTGCCTGATGCCGCGGATACCTTCTTTAACGATCAGTCTCAGGGTGGCCTCTAGAATCGCCTTGCGCCGCAGACGGCTATCTGCGCGTTGGGCCCGGCGGCCGTGGTAGACCAATTCAGACTTTCCAGTGTCTACAGTCATAGCATTATCCCTGTCTTATTGCGTTGGCGCCGATAGCAAGGTGAAGCTGGTCGGCCGTGCCATTCTAGCCAAACAAAATTAAAAAAAGGGAATAATGCTATTACATTCGATTACACGAATATTGCACTGGTACAGCGCAATAAATGTAAAAAAGTGGGGATTTGATGATGTATCTCATCATACTGAAAAAGTGAAAGATGAAAAATCCGCAAGATACAGATTAGTGAGGGGGTTCACATTTTGGCTTTTGGTGAAAAAATTAAGTTCTGCAATCGATTGGCAGGATAAATAGCCATTCAATTGCAGAATTAAATTGGTTAGCTGCTGCTTATCTTAAGAGATTTTTCCGGTAACACGTACGCGCTTTGAGCCTGGAATGATCTTAACTTTCTGGCTTTTATGTCTTTCAATACCGATATCAATGGCGTTTTTTGCTGCGATCAATAAGCCGGCGACAAGGAATGCACCGGGAGGAAGCACGGCAACAAGAACGCCTGGATAGTCACTGCCAAAAATGGAAATACCCCAATCTTTTGCCATTGAACCAAATAACAAGTCCATATCTGAAAATAGCGTGCCTTGGCCAAGAATTTCTCTGACTGCGCCAATGGCGATGAGTACTGCAGTGAAACCTATACCCATCATAAATCCATCTGCCAAGGACGGAAGCACGGGGTTTTTACTGGCAAAAGCATCTGCTCGCCCGAGGATCGCACAGTTGGTTACGATTAGCGGGATAAAAATACCTAGCACCAAGTAAAGCTCGTAGGTATAAGCCTTCATCAATAGCTCAACGCAGGTAACGAAGGTGGCGATGATCATAACGGAGGCTGGTAAACGGACAGTATCCGGAATTTGTCGTCGGATTAGGGAGACCGCAAGGTTGGAGCAGGTGAGAACTCCGGTAGTGGCCAAACCGAGGCCGATGCCGTTCACTACGGAACCGGTGACCGCCAGCAGGGGACAGAGGCCAAGCAATTGCACCAGCGCGGGGTTATTTTTCCACAGCCCATTTTGGGCGATTTCTGTGTAGCCGGGAGTTGCCATCAGTTCTGCTCCTCAACCGCCGCAGGTACTTGTTCCGAGTCGATTTCAGAGTTCTCAATCTCTACCGCTCGCTTGGACATTGGCGCATTAAATATTTGTTCGTGGTGCTGGGCTACAAACTCAAGCACCTGGTGTACTTCATTGACGACAGCGCGAGGAGTAATTGTTGCGCCAGTAAATTCATCAAAAACACCGCCATCCTTTTGTACTTTCCAATCGGCTGAGGGCGGATTTTTTAGTGACAGGCCGTCAAACTGGAGCACCCAGTTACTTTTTTTCAGCTCGACTTTATCGCCCAGCCCTGGAGTTTCCGTGTGGCTTGTCACCCTGACGCCAGCAATAGTGCCATCGCGATTCACACCAACGAGTATTTTTATCGGGCCGGAATATCCATCCGGTGTGACTGCGGGCACAATGACTGCAGAGACTTTTCCGTCCTCTTCCCGCGCGAGATTGATATCTCCACCTTGTTGCAGGCCTAGCTGATTCCAGTAAGGTTTTGGAATTGGATAGGTGTCTACCAACATGTCATTACTGTGGCGTTCCAATGGGATAATTTCCAGTAGTGCTTTCGCCGAAGCTTCCCGGATAGCTCTCTCAATCGGTTCTTTAGTCGTAATTTGGGTCACTGCGAGTGTACCTGCAGTGACCAGGGCGATAAGAGTGAGAACGGCGGCATTGGAGGCCATTGACTGTTTAAGCATCAGCTCTCCTCCAGGTCGGTAGCGCGGCGGGAGCCCTTGTGGCCATAGGTCCGTGGAAGCGTGTAGTTATCAATGGTTGGTGTTGCAAAGTTCATCAGCAATACAGCAAAAGCCACCGCATCGGGGTAAGTGCCCCAGGCCCGGATTACATAAGTGAGCAGCCCCACACCGGCCCCAAAAATCAGGCGGCCCCGGTTACTGGTGGCACCGCTGACAGGGTCGGTAATAATAAAGAAGGCCCCAAACATGGTGGCCCCAGAAAATAAATGCAGTACGGGGGATCCCTCTGACAAGGAACTGCCGCTGTCGTAGAAAAACAGGGAAATCAGAGTGAGGGTGGCGAGCATGGCAACCGGTGCATGCCAGGTAATAATGCCGCGAAATAATAAGAACAGCCCACCTAACAGGAATCCGAAGCTGACGGTTTCCCAACCGACTCCAGCAAATGTGCCTTTATTGAGGACCGGCTCCATTTCATAGAGCTGGGAGAGAAGCACTGACTCATTTAATCGCACGATTTCCAGCGGTGTAGCGCGGGTAAAACCATCGACATTGTAGCTACCGATTACCAGAGAGAAGGCTTCCTCTAGGCTGGGTGTCCCGCCGATAACCTCTGCAGCTCCCACCCAGCGGGTCATATCTACCGGGAAACTAATCAGCAGGACAACATAGCCCACCATTGCGGGGTTAAATGGGTTGTACCCCATACCGCCATAAAGATGCTTGGCCAGGACAATTGCCACCGCAGTGCCCACTATCGGCAGCCACCAGGCACAGTAGGCTGGAAGCGCGATACCGAGCAGCAGTGCAGTTACAAAAGCACTGCAATCCCGCAGATAGAATGCTGCCGGCCTGCCGCGCAATCTCATTACCGCTGCTTCACACAGAAGCGCTGTGATTGTGCACAGGGCAATATTGATCAGTACTCCGATACCGAAATAAATCACCATCGCCAGCACACCGGGTATGGTGGCCGCGGCGACTTGTAGCATGACTTTGGTGGTGTCATTGCCGGAGCGGGCATGAGGGGAGGTGGCGCGCATCAGAGACATTATTGCTTTCCGTCCTGTGCTGCTTGTTGTTCGCGCATTTTGTCTTCCAGTTTCTTTTGTAGCTTCTCCAGGGCACTTTCGAATGCGCCCAGATTGGCATCATCTTCATCCCGAGCCTTTTGCAGGCGAGTCTCAGCTTTGGCGACGCGCTTGCGCAGTGCTTCGATATCTGCAGCAAGTCTGTCGGCGTCACTCATCTGGGCTCGCGCCTCAGCGGAGGCACGGGCTTTGGTAATTGCCCGCACAGCTGCATTGGTTTCTTCCTGGTTGGGCTCCCGGGTGGTATCCCTATCGGCGCGTCGTTCGGCAAGGGTCAACTTGTGTTGTGCTTCCTGCAATTTCACTTCAGCAGCTTTGAGTTGCGCTGCCAATTGGTCGCGCTGGCTCTCATCGGCAGCTTCCAGTTTATTGCGGATGCGTTCCACCCGGCTCTCGGCACTGGAAAAAGTACGCTGGGCGCGGGCCAAAAGCTGCTTAGGATCCTCCTGGCGGGACTTAACTCGCGCCAGGGCGGCGGCGACAACATCTGCTTCCTGCTTCTCAGCTTTGGCAGTCGGAGATTCAGGGTTTTGTTCCCTTTGCTGGCGAGCTTGTTCAGCGGCTTTGCGCCGGGCTTCGCGTTTCGCTTCTTTCTCTTTTTCAGCTTTTTCAAGACGCAACTTGCGGAATTCGAAACGATCGCGTGCGCGATCGGACTTCTCTTTTTCCGCTTCAGCAGTGCGAATTGCACCTTTGGCAGCGCGATAGTACTGAACCAGGGGAATCGTACTGGGGCAGACGTAAGAGCAGGCACCGCACTCGATACAGTCAAACAGGTTGTAGGCCTGTAGCTTCTCCCGTTCGTCGGCGCGGGCATACCAATAGAGTTGTTGCGGCAGCAGGGAAGCCGGGCATGCCTCTGCGCAAAAACCGCAGCGAATACAAGCTTGGGCCACCGGTGCTGGCGGTAGCTCCTCACGCGTCGGTACCAGCAGGCAGTTGGTGGTTTTTACGATCGGAGCGCGTTGATCGTCAATCGTATAACCCATCATCGGACCGCCGATGATCACCTTTTGCATCAGGCCCCGATGGACACCGTGGTATTTGAGGATATGTTCTATGGGAGTGCCGATAGGCACATCGATATTGCGCTGCTGCTCCAGTGCTTTGCCGACAACAGTCGTCACTCGGCTGATCAGGGGTTCGCCAAACCGAATCGCGCGATATACCGCGCGAGCAGTGCCGACATTCTGGCATACAATCCCCACATTGGCCGGTAGCCCTTTGTTGGGCACTTCTCGGCCGGTAAGGATTTGAATCAGCTGTTTTTCGCCGCCGGACGGATACTTTGTGGGGAATACCACGATATCGAAACGGGTGCCTTCGACAGCTTTGCGCATCGCGCGGATAGCTTTGGGCTTATTGTCTTCAATACCAATCAATACCCGTTCGGGCTGGTCGAGGATATGGGCAAGAATTTCCACGCCGGCGATAATTTCGTCGGCACGCTCCCGCATAAGCATATCGTCGGCAGTGATATAGGGTTCACACTCTGTGCCATTGATAATCAAAGTATCAATTTCGGCGCCGCCGTGAGGGTCTAGCTTCACAGCGGTTGGAAACCCGGCACCGCCCATGCCGGCAATACCGCAGTCGCGGATCTTGTCCAGAAGCTCTATCGGTGAAATCTGGAGGTAATCTTCGCAGGGGGTGAGTTCGCACCAGGCATCGTCGCCGTCTGTGCGAATGACAATGCAGTCCTCCAGCAGACCTGAAGGGTGGGGAACTGGATAGGGTTCAATAGCCATAACCCTGCCGGAGCTGGGAGCATGCACTGGACAGCTAATGAAACCGTCGGCTTCGGCAATCTTTTGCCCCTTTAATACCTTATCACCGAGGTTCACCAGCGGTATGGCGGTGGTACCGGAGTGCTGTAGCAGTGGTACGATCAAGTCCTCGGCGAGGGGGATCACTCCTATAGGCTCACCGGTACTCTGGTGTTTGTTCTCGGGAGGGTGCACTCCGCCGGGGAAGTCGTTGGGGCGCAGCTCGCGCGCTTTTTCACTGGCAATCAGTTGTGCCTCGCGGGCTGCGCGTCTCTCCTGAACGGCCTCTCTTTGTTTGGTCTTGCTATCTACGGGGTTCAAACCGCGCCTCCCCCGGTATGTTCTTGAATAGTGCGGCGATCGCTGGCAATCAGCGCCGAGCTATCGCTGGGTTTGTGTGGATGCCAATCCTGTAAAGCGGTTTCCAGGGGAACCATATCGATACAGTCAACGGGGCAGGGCTCGACACAAAGGTCGCATCCTGTGCACTCGTCGGTGATCACCGTGTGCATATATTTGGCGGCGCCCGCAATGGCATCTACCGGGCAGGCCTGAATACATTTGGTGCAACCGATGCACTCTGCCTCGCGGATAAATGCCACTTTTTTTACATCTTCAACGCCGTGCTCGGCGTCCAGTGGCATGGGCTCTATATCCAGCAGATTGGCCAACTCATTGATAGTGGCCTGCCCGCCGGGGGGGCACTTGTTGATGGTATCGCCGTGCACTATCGCTTCTGCGTAGGGGCGACAGCCGGGGTAGCCACACTGGCCACATTGAGTCTGTGGCAATAGGGCATCGACCTGCTCAACGAGTGGGTCACCCTCCACCCGGAAGCGAACGGCGGCGAAACCCAGCAGGGCACCGAATACCAATGCCATGCCACCGAGCACCAGCAGGGGAGAAGAAATTTGTGAAATCCAGTCCAGCATTTCGAAATCCTATACCAGACCGCTAAAGCCCATAAATGCCAGTGACATCAGTCCGGCAGTGACCATTCCGATTGCGGCGCCGCGAAATGGCAGCGGGACATCGGCGGCAAAGAGGCGCTCGCGCATCGAGGAAAACAAGATTAACACCAGGGAGAAACCCACTGCTGCGCCAAATCCGTAAAGAGTGGACTGTATAAAAGTGTGCGCTTTCATAGTGTTCTGCAGAGCGACACCCAACACGGCACAGTTGGTAGTGATCAGCGGTAGAAAAACGCCTAGCACTTTGTACATCAAGGGGCTGGTCTTCTGGATAAACATCTGCGTGAACTGTACGACAACAGCAATCACCAGAATAAATGAGATGGTGCGAAGATCTTCAATACCAAAAGGGGCCAACAGATAGGTGTTGACCAGGTATGAACAAATAGAGGCCAAAGTAAGTACAAAGGTGGTAGCGCCGGCCATACCCACAGCGGTCTCCAGTTTATTGGAAACTCCCATAAACGGGCACAGGCCGAGAAACTGCACTAACACATAATTATTGACCAAGATGGTGCTGAGCAGAATGACGGCAAATTCGGTCATAACAGGTCCGGTTAAAGCCCGAGGGCGGAGTGGCGCGAACAGCGGCAATGGCGTCGGCAGGGTTAAGGTGAGACTAGCACCTTCCTTGTGATCACCGTCGAATGCCGCGCAGGGCGGCTATTATGGTTGAGTCGCTTGGGGGCTTCAACTCGTGAGGAGGGTGGCAGGGGAAAAGGGCCGACAAAGGGACACCTTTGGATCAAAAGGCCTCCACTTGGAGTAAAGGTGGAGGCCTTTGTGGATACTATTTGCAGTACCTTTGTCAATTTGAAACGATAGGTACAAGATGGGTAACCCAGTTTGGTACTTGGTGTTAAGCGTGGGGTAGAGGCAATACAGTATATTGACGCGGCATGCGTGTTTTTGCTTGAGAGCAACCTTAAATTCAGTTGGAGCAGTTTAATGTCGAACGAAACCTACACTCCCCCCAAGGTTTGGCAGTGGGATAAGGAAAGCGGGGGCGCTTTTGCCGGTATCAATCGGCCGGTAGCGGGTGCGACCCATGATAAAGCGCTGCCGCAGGGGCAGCACCCGATGCAGCTCTATTCTTTGGCCACGCCGAACGGGGTTAAAGCGACGGTGATGTTAGAAGAGTTATTGGAACTTGGGTTTGAGGGAGCCGAATACGATGCCCATTTAGTCCGTATCACTGAAGGAGAGCAGTTTGGCAGTGGTTTTGTAGAGGCAAACCCAAATTCCAAGATTCCGGTCTTAGTGGATCACAGCACTACGCCACCAATCCGGGTATTTGAAAGTGGCTCCATACTGCTTTACCTGGCGGAAAAGTTTAATGTCCTCTTGCCTCATACGCCCGAGCAGCGCACCGAGGCTTTGAATTGGCTCTTCTGGCAGATGGGCTCGGCCCCTTACCTGGGGGGAGGCTTTGGACACTTTTATGCCTATGCACCGGAAAAATATGAATACCCGATCAACCGATTTGCTATGGAAGTAAAGCGCCAGTTGGACGTATTGGACCAACAGCTGGCAAAGCATCCGTATGTGGCGGGAAGGACTTATACCATCGCCGATATTGCGATCTGGCCCTGGTATGGGGCTCTGGTGCGTAATGAAGCTTATAGTGCGGCGGAATTTCTCGATACCCAGAGTTATAAAAATCTCAATCGTTGGGTGGGGGAAATTGGAGAGCGGCCAGCAGTAAAGCGCGGACGAATGGTCAATCGAACCTGGGGTGAGCCTAGCGAACAACTACATGAGCGCCACAGCGCTGGTGATTTTGACAATAACACCCAAGATAAAGTGACCGATAAGGATGTTGATTAATACAGGGTATTAATAGGTAAGGCTGGCACAAGGATGTGCCAGTATCTATTTTCTAAGGTTATTTTCCGGTGCCCCTCTTTTTAGAAGTGGCCGTTGAATTAATATTTATATAAAGAGTAGCGTCGGCTAAAAAGCCCTCATAGACAGCATAAACTGAACCACCTGTGAGGTGCGGGGCAATTGCCATAATTTTTCCGCCGCGAAGCCGGCGATTAAAGCGAGGCCTAAAACCAGTGGCAGGGGAATTCCCTGTAAACGCTGCTGAACATCTTGCTGTTGCTGATTTACGATTGCCAATACACTGAGCCGCTGTCGCTCCGTATCCCGGCTGCATTGTTCGATCTGTTTATTTAAAGACTTCAGTGACATCGTTTAAAGCCTCTTTAACTTGTCGCTTGGTCTCTTCAAAACCCAGTAGGGGCACCAGCTTCTTTTGATAAACGATAGCTCCCGCCAAAATAGCGACCTGGATAAGAATAAATACCAGAAATGCCAAATAAATAGACTGGGAAAAATAGTAGGTAATCAGCCCAACGCCTCCACAGAGACTGACGATGAGGGCCGCACTTAGAGGCAGTAACATCAGTTGCAGGGCAACAATACGCTTGCCGGCTGCAATCGTTCTATCCAACTCCAACTGGAATAGCTTTTGAATATTAGCCAACCAGGCAGTCAGTAGGGTCAGTGTTGCCTCGGCGCGAGCAAGGGTAGCTTCAAGGCTATTTTCACCTTCTC
This sequence comes from Microbulbifer maximicatervae (SeqCode), assembly GCF_052468095.1. Next base: position 4,222,665 of record NZ_CP174332.1, on the reverse strand, counting down.
CATCAGAGTCTTTCCCTGAGGGAGAAGGTGAAGACTGACCCGGGCTGCGCTCCTGCGCAGCGGAATCGGCATTCTCGCCAGACGCTTGGGACTTTTTTTCATTGCCCATCAGGGGGTGTCCTTACCAGTCGAAAAAAAGAGAGAAGCGTTACTTAAAGAGCTTCGCAATTGCCCAGCCAACAACGAATGCACAGCCAACAGCGAGAATGGGGCGCTCCCGAAGTGAGGACTCCGCTTTTTCCATTACATCGGTGGCACGTTGTCTCTGGGACTCTACAGAGGTCCGGGCCCTCTCTTTCAAGCTGCCAGCAGCTTGTGAAGCGGCCTCTCCAGCAAGATTATAGGCCTGTTGCAGCTTCTCCCTACTGGAGTTCGTATGTGGAGATCTTGCGGTTGCCATCAGGTTTCTCCTCTCGGGGTTTAATTGCCGAGGAAGTCTATAGTCCCGCGTGGTAATTCCCACTTGAAAAAGGGGTTTTTTTCACGCGATTTTTGCAGGAAAAAGTCCCTGTCTCTGCTACTGATCTTGGACTATGGCTGGCAGCTGTTCGGGCCCGGTCGTAGTTTCAAACGGCAAAAGCCGGCCTGAGTTCACAGAGGGGATTAGTCCTCGGACCGGCAGATGCCTGAGATGGCTTGGGTTAGATAAAAGCGAGTTGTTTATGGATGGCTGGTACTCTCACTTTTCCAGGTTTCAATATTCTCTACGACGCCGTTGAGTAGGCGCTGGCGTGATTCACGGCTGATCCAGGCGTTGTGGGGGGTGATAATCAAATTGGGGATATCTCTGTCCAATAGTGGGTGACTGGCGGGTGGGGGCTCCTGGCTGAGGACATCCAGCGCCGCCCCCCCAAGGTGTCCACTGCGCAAAGCATCCGCCAGTGCCTGTTCATTGACCAGCCCGCCCCGAGCCGTATTGACCAGGAGTGCGCCGGGTTTCATCGCGGCGATGAATTGCTCGTCTACCAGCTGATCGGTTTCTTCTGTGAGCGGGCAGTGCAGACTGATGACATCGGACTCTGCACACAATTGTTGCAGTGGCGTCCTGCCTTCAGCGGGTGTGCCGCTAAATGATTCAGCCACCAGTACCCGCATGTCCAGGGCTTCCCCCAGTTTTGCCACCTTCTGCCCGAGGGCACCAAAGCCAATGATACCGAGTGTTTTTCCTGCGAGTTCAACCACTGGGTGATCGAGCAGGCAAAAAATTGTAGATTGGCTCCAGCGTCCGGCAAAAACATCGTTGTGATAGCGGTGCCACTTGGAAGCAAGAGCCAGGATCAGGGCAAGAGTGTGCTGTGGTACAGAAGCCCCCGCATAACCTTTAACGTTGTACACCGGAATATTTAATTCCTGTGCGGCGGCGAGATCGATGTTATTTGTACCGGTTGCACAAACACAAATCATTTTTAATTTGCTGGCTTGCTCCAATAATGTGCGGCTTATTATGACTTTATTGGTTATTACCACCTCGGCCTCGGCGATTCGCTCCGCGACTTTTTCGGCGGGAGTCGTTTCATAGAAGTCCCACTGGTCTAGACTATTTGTTAGGGCCGAGGTATCCAGCTCCTCAAGCTTCATTGTCAAAGTGTCCAGAAATACGCCGCGCATGACATCTCCTCGATAGATTTGCAGTGTGGTGGACATGCTACGGCAGTGAAGAGGGAATGCAAAACTTTGCTGGCCAGCGGCCTTAACTGCGCATATTCGTGGCTACGGTTGGTTTGTCGGGGCCTTTCTGTCGCAATTGAAGAGGGCCTCTATGGGAATATCGTTTACCGCTGCCAGTCTTGTTTTAATTTCTGCATTTCTACACGCGGGTTGGAATTTACTGGGGAAGTCCCGCACACCAACTCCCGCCTTTTTTTGTATCGCGACTCTCAGTGTTGGAATTTTTCTTTTACCGCTAAATTTTTGGTTGCTATATCAGGTTGATTCGCTCCCGCGAAGTTTTTGGATCCTACTTATCGGTAGTGGTTTTTTTCAAATGATTTATATGGGGGGCTTATCCCTCGCCTACCAGCGAGCCAATATGGGATTGGTCTATCCCGTTGCTCGAGCATTGCCGGTATTGCTGGTTGCACTGGCAACGGTATTGTTGGGGCAATCGTTGCCTCCACTCGCCTGGGTGGGAATGCTGTTGGTGACAATTGGCTGCCTGCTGGTACCGCTGGTGTATTTCCGCGAGTGGCACTGGAGAGCTTATTGGCGCGCGGACTGCGCCTGGGCGCTGGTAGCAGCCATTGGCACTGTGGGCTATTCACTGGCGGATAAAGGGGCGCTGATTTACCTGGGGGATGCTGCGGGAGGCACTATCCCTGCGCTTGTTCTGGCCTACAGCTATTTGGGGATGCAGTTTCTCGCCTGTGGTGTATGGCTGCTTCTGGGGTGCTTGGGTCAGAGTGGCACTGCGCCATTGATCCAAAGTTTTCGGGATTTGAAGGTCGGGGCTCTGACCGGTGCCATGATGGGAGCGACTTACGGCCTGGTACTGCTGGCGATGACAATGACTGAAAATGTGAGTTATGTAGTCGCCCTAAGGCAGTTGAGTATTCCCCTGGGCGTGGGCTTGGCGGTCTGGTTACTCAAGGAGCCGGCACACAGGCCCCAGCTGCTGGGAGTGGGGCTGGTGTGTGCCGGCTTGATTGCAGTTTCCCTGCGTTAGCGCAGGGAAATTACATTACGCGCATACCGGGTTTGGCTCCCTCGTGGGGCTCCAGTATCCACAGGTCCTTACCTCCGGGACCCGCTGCCAGAACCATGCCTTCACTGACACCAAAGCGCATTTTACGCGGCGCCAGGTTAGCGACCATAACGGTGTGCTTACCTTCCAGGTCTTCAGGGGCGTAGGCGCTTTTAATACCGGCAAATACCTGGCGGGTTTCGCCGCCCAGGTCCAGGGTTAAGCGCAGCAGTTTACCGGCGCCTTCAACGTGTTCAGCTTTGGCGATCAGGGCGATCCTCAGGTCTACTTTGGCGAAGTCATCAAACTGGATTTCCTCGGCAATGGGGTCCTCCGCCAGAGGGCCGGTAGCAGCTTTGGTTTCCGCTTGTAGCTGGGCCAGGGATTCCGCAGCCGCATCCATAACCGCATCTACCTGGGTTTTCTCCACCCGTTGCAGCAGCGGCTTGAACTTCTTGATTTCGTGATCTGTCAGCGGTTTGGTTGCGCTGTTCCAATCCAGCTCACTGTTGAGGAACTCCGCCGCTTTTTGTGCAGTGTTGGGCAATACCGGGGCGAGCCAGGTGATCAGGGCGCGGAACATATTCACACCCTGGGAGCAAATAGCCAGAACCTCAGCTTCGGTGCCCTCCTGCTTGGCCAGGGACCAGGGAGCCTTGTCGGCGATCCAGGCGTTGGCGGCGTCGGCCAGAGCCATAATGTCGCGCATGGCGCGGGCGTATTCTCGCTGCTCGTAATACTCAGCAATTCGTGGAGCCGCTTCTACAAATTGGTTCCACAATTGTTCGTCGGCCAGTTCGCCGGCCAGCTTGCCACCGGACTTGCTGACAAACTTGGCGGTGCGGGAGGCGATATTGACTACTTTACCCACCAGGTCAGAGTTCACCTTGGCGATAAAATCGTCCAGGTTCAGATCCAGGTCATCGACGCCACCGGTCAGTTTGGCGGCGAAGTAGTAGCGCAAATACTCAGGGCTCAAGTGATCCAGGTAGTTGCGGGCATTGATAAAGGTGCCGCGGGACTTGGACATCTTCTTGCCGTTTACGGTAAGGAAGCCGTGTACGCAAACTTTGTTGGGGGTGCGGAAGTCCGCTGAGTCCAGCATGGCTGGCCAAAAGAGTGCGTGGAAGTTGACGATATCCTTGCCGATAAAATGGTAGACCTCGGCGTCGCTGTCTTTTTTCCAGTACTCCTGCCAGTCCAGCCCTTTGCTGTCGCAGTAGTTTTTGAGACTGGCCATATAGCCAATGGGAGCGTCGAGCCACACGTAGAAATATTTGCCCGGCGCATCGGGAATTTCGAAACCGAAGTAAGGGGCGTCGCGGGAAATATCCCACTCTTGCAGGCCCTCTTCCAGCCATTCGGCCAGCTTGTTGGCTACTTCATCCTGGAGAGTGCCGGAGCGGGTCCACTCGCGCAGGTATTCGGTGAATGCGGGCAGGGTAAAGAAGAAGTGCTCGGACTCCTTTTCTATCGGAGTGGCGCCGGAGATTGCTGATACCGGATCGATCAGTTCGGTAGGGCTGTAGGTGGCGCCACAGGCTTCACAGTTATCACCATACTGGTCGGGCGTGCTGCAGCGGGGGCAGGTTCCCTTGATATAGCGATCCGCCAGGAAAAGCTGTTTCTCTGGATCGAAAGCCTGGGTAATAGTGCGCGATGCGATGTGGCCGTTTTCGCTGAGGCGGCGGTAGATCATTGCCGACAGCTCGCGGTTTTCCTCTGAATGGGTGGAGTGGTAGTTGTCTACACCAATTAGGAAGTCGGCGAAGTCGCGCTCGTGTTCTGCCTGCATATTGGCGATATGCTGTTCCGGGGTCAGGCCCAGTTGTTCAGCCTTCAGCATAATTGCAGTGCCGTGAGCATCGTCGGCACAGATATACAGGCAGTTATTACCGCGCGCACGCTGGAAGCGGGCCCAAATATCGGTTTGGATATATTCGAGCACATGGCCCAGATGTAGGGAGCCATTGGCATAGGGCAGTGCGCTGGTGACGAGAATGTTGCGCGTATCGGACATCGGTTTTTCCATCGCTGTGGGGTTGCGGCCAGGGACTCACGGAGAGTGGGCCGAAGATCGTCAAAAGACCGCGGAATATAGCAGATTTGCACTATGTCGTGGAGGGATCAAGCTGGCTTATGTGAATCCTTGTTTGGCTGCTGTGGCTGGTGTTAGGCCGCGTCATCCGACACAATGCGAGCCAATCTAGAAGCGCTGAGAGGGAGATACCGTGAGCGATCATCATCACGATCATGACGAGCTGTCACAGGAAGTTCAGGCTGAACTGGAGCGACTGGCGGAGTGCCTCGGCCAGTTGCATGATCCTGCCAGTGGCTTGCCGCTGGATGATTTGGACGCAGAAATTGAAGTTGGGTATGAGGACGAAACTGTTTTCGCCGGGATTACCCTGGGATATCCGTGTGCCAGCCAGGAGGCAGATTGGCTCCAGCGGGTGGAGGAGAGCTGTCAGCCGCTGTTGAAAGCCGGGCCCCTCAAAGGCTCCAAGTTGCAGTTTGAGCTGTTCAGCGATATTCCCGCTACGCCGACTTCCGGGGCGCCGGAAACTCTGGCGAAGGTAAAAAACATTGTTGCTGTGGCGTCGGGCAAAGGCGGGGTTGGCAAGTCCACGACTGCGGTCAATCTGGCCCTGGCCCTGGCGGCGGAAGGTGCCCGGGTTGGTTTGTTGGATGCTGATATCTACGGCCCGAGCCTGCCCACCATGCTGGGAACTGAAGACCAGCGCCCGCATGTGAAAGAACAGAAATTCTTTGTGCCGGTAGAGGCTCACGGAATAGAGACAATGTCTCTGGGGTACCTGATGACCGAGGAGACCCCAGCGGTATGGCGCGGGCCTATGGCCAGCGGCGCGCTCAACCAGATTCTCAGTCAAACCCTGTGGGGGGAAAGTCGGGATGGGCTTGATTACCTGGTTGTGGATATGCCCCCGGGTACCGGGGATATTCAATTGACGCTGGCACAGAAAACTACATTGGCCGGTGCGGTAATTGTAACTACCCCTCAAGACCTGGCACTAAAAGATGCCATTAAGGGCGTGGAGATGTTCCGCAAGGTATCGGTACCTGTGCTGGGTATTGTGGAAAATATGGCGCTGCATACTTGTTCCAAGTGTGGTCACAGCGAGCCAATTTTCGGTACCGGTGGCGGTGAGCGAATCGCTGCAGAGTACGATACCCATTTACTGGGAGAGCTTCCGCTGGCACAGAAAATCCGCGCCGATGTGGATAGCGGACAGCCCAGTGTTATTTCCGATCCAGATAGTGAAATTGCTGGTTTTTATTGCGAAATTGCCCGCAAGGCTGCTGCCCAGATCTGGTTAAACAGCAGTGATGACAGCGATATGCCGGAAATCGAAATAAGTTGAACCCATTCGCGATATTGATCACAAAGAAATAATTTTCTTTGTTTTTCTGTTTTTACCGGGCTCCAATATTTCTATATTGATGCAGCCCGGTGTCCCTCATTGAAGTAAGCCGTACTAGTTTGTTCCTTGTTTTATGGTACAGATTTCCTTTTAGCGATAGCCCACTTCTGTCGCGCTCTGGGTAAATTAGAATTTTCAAAATATTTCACAGAATTACCTGGTAAAAAACAGGGGTATTTTGATCGTACTAGTTACTTATTGTTTTAAAAATCATAAAGCCGATATTTTTTTGCGATATAGACCGCTTATGATTTTTAGGTGGCAGTATTTGCAGGTTTTTTGTCGCTTATTAAATGTAGTTGGGGCTGAGGGTATTAAAACGGGTTTACAGGTGCAGTATTTTCGCCGACAAACGTCAAACCCTTTATACGGATGTTGGATTGCCGTTGAGGTAGAAGTAAATATCAGGAGTGTACGAGAAAAAAGTCTGCCTTATTTCGCGTTTTCAATACAGGTAAGACAATAAAAAGAGGCATTGCGGAAGCTGTAGTCGATAAAAATAAAAAAGACAAGCGCACGGGTGCTGTTATCAATGAATTTTCATATTAGCTATCGGCCGGCGGGTGGAATAGCGCGTGTGCTTTTTTTTGGTCCGGTGGGGTATAAGGACAAAATAGAAGCCATTGCACTACTGGTGGAAAAGTATCGTCACCGAAAACCCCTACGTGTACTACTCGACCTGCGTTATGCGCGCAGCAAAACCACACTGGAGGAGCACCAGAAGTTTATTCACTTTATTGCTGAGAACCCTGTACTGCGACGGGCATTTATCGCGGTGTTACATCCGCGAGGGCGCTGGACCTGTCCGCTGCCCAGCCATGGCTCCTGCCTGTGCAGGCTCAGTTCTAGGGAGTTCGTTGTGGAGGCCGAGGCAGAGGCCTGGCTAGCCCAGATAAAGGGCGCACCTCAGCCTCTTGCTCTCTAGGGGAGGAGTTAGGCCTGCTGGTTGCGCGCCTGTTGGGCTTCAGCCTGGCGGCGACGCTCCTCTCTCTTTTGCTCGCGGCGGGAGACGGTTTGCGCGCGGGCGTCCTGGCCAATGTGTACTTCACCGCGCTGTTTGGCTAGCTGAATTTGCTTTTCGCGCTCGCGGAAACGGGCTCGGTCGGCTTCAGGCACCTTGTCGTGGCAGTGCGGGCAGCTTACGCCCTGCTCGAACAGGGGAGACTGCTGGTCTTCCTCTGTGATGGGCATGCGGCATGCGTTGCATTGATCGTATTTGCCGCGTTCCAGGTTGTGGTTGACTGTCACCCGCTCATCGAAAACAAAGCACTCGCCTTCCCACAGGGATTCTTCTGCGGGGACTTCTTCCAGGTACTTCAAAATACCGCCGTGGAGGTGATACACCTCTTCGAAGCCCTGCTCTTTCATATAGGCTGTGGACTTCTCGCAGCGGATACCGCCGGTGCAGAACATGGCGACCTTCTTATGCTTGGCCGGGTCCATATTCTCTTTTACGTACTGTGGGAACTCGCGGAAAGTCTCAGTTTCCGGGTTGATGGAATTCTTGAAAGTACCGACCTGGAATTCATAGTCATTGCGGGTGTCGACGACAACAACTTCTGGATCGCTGATCAGGGCATTCCAGTCTTTGGGTTTGACATAGGTGCCGACGGTGCGCAGTGGGTCAATACCCTCTACACCCATGGTGACAATTTCCTTCTTTAGCTTCACTTTGCTGCGCAGGAAGGGCATTGCCTGGGTGATGGACTCTTTGTAGTCCAGGTCGGCGAGGCGCTTGTCTGACTTCAAATGGGCTAATACCGCGTCGATACCTTCGCGGGAGCCGGCTACGGTGCCATTGATACCCTCTTGGGCCAACAGCAGGGTGCCGCGAACACTGTTTTCTTGCATCACCTCCAGCAGAGGGGCGCGAAGCGTTTCAAAGTTCTCAAGGGTAACGAACTTATACAGTGCACAGACAACAAATTGGTTCATGGTACTTCCTCAGTTGCGGGCCGGATCGCAAATCCGGAGCAGAAAAAATCGCCGCGCATTTTATCGCAAAAAAAGGAGCTTGTCGTACAGTAAGCAGGCGGTCCGCATCTGCAAGAAAAGGGATTTGTAGTTGACCGCCGGGCCGCAAGTTGTCAAAGTTCTGGCCGAAATTTCAAGGTCACAGCGAGGCGAATCCCATGGGCGAAGAGTTTGCACCGAAAGAGTCGGAGTTGAGCCAGATCTATCGGGAGGGCGAGGTTTCCGTCCAGATCGATATTTATGAAGATGGTGAGGGCGGCTGGCTGCTTGAAATCGTCGATGAACACAACAACTCAACCGTTTGGGAAGATGCGTTTGAGACTGAGCGGGAAGCGCTGGACGAAGCGCTCGATGCTCTTAAAGAGGAGGGGATCGCTACCTTTGTTGGGCCAGTTCAGGAAGTCGACGGCAGCTGGTAAGTCCTCTTCAGAGTGAATCGGCTGACTGGCAATTCTCACAGGGAGTTGTGGTAAAAGTCGGCTGACATTTGTTCAAACTGCTAAGGTTAATGTGAGAAGGGAATCGCGACTGTGTAACAGCACACCCAATCACAGTGCCGCCGCGAGACAATGGTGGAATCCAGGTCTCCGGCGGTACTACCTAACCTGCGGTTACCCTCCCCATGAACCTGCGCTACCTTATTCTGCTGGTGACTATATTAAGTCCACTGGTATCCGCAGAGAGCATCCGCCTTTCCAATCGACAGCTGCTCACCACTGACCTGAAAGAAGCCCGACTTATCTCCGAATTGAGTGGCTATGCCATTGTTGCCGGGCGCCATTGTCTCGATTGCGACGAGAACCTGGCAATTTATATACAGAGAGTTGGCCGCGCCGATATGGGGATAAACCCAGAGAAAATTGGTATTGAGGCTGATCGCTATACATATCCCGGCCGCTATCTAGATTACATGACCAAGAAACTGGTGGAAAAAACCCGCATGTTTTATGGGCTCTGTCACGAGGGGCAGCCATCGCTTTTATGGCTAACGGAATACAGGGAGGGTGGGCGCTGGGTAAAATCAGAATACTTAATATTAATTGGCGAGGATGGATTAAAACATCGCTATACCGAGAACCAGCAGCCGAGCCTGTTTTATATCGGAAATTCAAATTGTATAGAGCTAGAAGGGTTTTTAATGGAGATGGAACCCTGATTGCTTTTTGGTGGATTAATATAAATTCTTTTAACAATAAAAAAACCCCGCTGGAGGGCGGGGTCACAAGCTCTGTTGAAATTAGGTCTAATTACTTTACGGGTTCAAAAACAATCTTCAGTTTTTTCTTGCCCCAGGCGCGGGCTTTCTTAATGTCTTTCTCCATCCAAACATCGATTCGGTTAGTAAAACGCTTGTTCATACGGTCGCGCACGGTATAGGTGCCAGGCAGACCTTCAATTTTAACTTTGGCGCCGTTAGTCAGACCGTGTTTTTCCAGGTCACGGGATACGGCGATAATTTTGTCACCGGGGCGCAGGCGGTTGTTCCAAGCTGCTACCCAGGGATCACTGTCAGTTTGTCCGGGTACAGAGTTGTAAGCAGTTGCGTCAACAATCATGGTTTTCTTAAGTGCTGCTGAGGCATTAACGCTTACACCGATAGCGAGCAAGGCAGCAATAAAAAAGGCAGTATTTCGCAGAGTCTGTTTCATCATGTCCCATTACCTCCAGGTCATAAATGGTCACAAGCCAAGGGCTGCTTGTGAAATTTCCAAGTTTGTTTGGAAATCGTTGATCAATATTTAATCAACGCTGGCTATATTACCGGCGATTCCTGAGGTATCAACTTTTTCCTGCAAAGCGAGAAAAAGCCGTATGAATTGGCGGGTTATTTACAGAAAATAAAAAAATGGCTTAATTTTCAGATATAAAGAACAATAAAATTGCACTGTATATATTTTGTACAGAAGGAAATGGCCGGATAGAACCCAGCTCCTTGGTAAATGGTTTCAAAAGAGAAAAATTGCGTGACAGCGATGTCATTCTAAAGAGTCGTGCTAGGAGTGGTGGAGGGCATTGCTTAGCATGACTGGAACAGTAAAAAATTCCTCATAAATTATTTGTGACTTATTCTCCATATATTGCTGATATGACAAAAAACAGCAGGTTTTAGCGGAAAAACCGGTGCGTCACATTAAAAAGTGCAGGGAATCCCCAGTACTTACAGCGCGGTTTCGGGGTTTTCCAGTATCGGTTCCACCTGGCTGCGCAATGCGGATAAGTAGTCACTGTCTTCCTGGAGGTCCGGCAGCTTGTGCTGCATGTCCAGCTTCACCGTTTTTTCCAACCAGATGATGGCTTCCTCCAGATTGCCCTGCCATTCACAGACTTGCCCCAGGTTGAAATAGGTGATGGCAAGGTTCTGCCATTCCGCCTGCTCGCGCAGGCCTTGGATTGCACTCTTATATAGAAGGTAAGCCGAGCGTAGAAGATGAGCTCGCTGAGTGTGCTCCTTCTCCGTTGCTGCTTGCTGATGGTAAGTGTGTGCCATGGCCGACCGCACTCTCGCGGTGGACTGCGGTAGCACCGCGCCCTCATCCAGGTAATTGAGGACCGATTCGAACTGTGCGCGGGCAAGGGGGTAGAGGTCAGGTCGCGCTTGGGCGCTAAATGCATTGAGCACAATACCGTAGCGGTAGCGCAGGGCCTGCTGTTGATCCGGATAGTCGGACAGCGAGGAGATGGCCTTTTCGTAAAGTGGCAGTGCGTCGGCGTAGTTGCCCGTGCGGGCGTAGGTTTCAGCCTCAGTAACCAATGCCAGGGAGTGTTGGGCCTGGGATAGATGGTGCCCTAATTGTTGTTTCCCGGAGTTTGAGCTTATGGATATTGCTGCTAGCAATACGGCGATGCCAAGCAGTGCATAAAACAGCATTAGCAGGTTTGAGAGATGATTGTGCATAGGCACTTCCCGCAGGCTACTTTGGGTGGACGGTAAGAGACCCGGAGATATGGGCCTCTTACGTCAGTAAATGCCTATTTATCCAGTTGTGCCAGTAGCCCCTGTAGCGGATGGCGCAAGGATACGCCTGCAAAGCGACTGGCCTGGCAACGACAGGAATAGCCGGTGGCCAACTGGTTTTCGCCACTGTTCAATCGGGGCGCCCAGGATTGCTGGAAAATGACTCGTGAGATCTCTTTGTGATCTGCTTCGTGGCCATAGGTACCGGCCATACCGCAGCAGCCGAGGCTCTCGGTAGCGAGTTCCAGGCCCAGGGCAGTGAAAACATTTTGCCAGTCTTTCACCGAGGCGGTGGCATTGGTTTGTTCACTGCAATGGGGCAGAAGCTGGAAGTTGGCGGGCGCTATGCGGTGGCGCTGTTGTTCCAGGTGCTCCCGCTGGGAAGCCAGCCATTCCTGTAACAAGTGGACCTTGGGTGCCTCATCGCCCATCAGCTTTTTATACTCGGAGCGATAAGTCAGGGTCATTGAGGGGTCGATGCCCACAAGGGGAATACCGCTGGCGGCGAGGTCGTTAAGCATCTGGCTGTTTAATTCAGCGACCCTCTGGAACTGGCGCAGGAAACCGTGCACATGTAGGGGTTTGCCGTTGGCGCGGTAGGGCGCCAGCATGGGGACAAAATCGAGCTGCTTTAGCAAGCGCACGATGTCGGCAACCACTTGGGCATCAAAGTAACTGGTAAAAGCATCCTGCACTATCACCACTGCGCGACTGCGCTGTGCCGGGCCCAAGGACTCCAGGCAGGCGGCACTGGCGACAGGCACACCCAGCTCCGCCATAGTCGCTTTCAAGGTTTTTTCCGATAACAGTGGGCTGTCCACCATGCCGAACAGGCGCTCCATCAGGAAGGAAACTGGCTTGAGTTTTAGTGGCCAGTTGTATAACTGAGGTAGCTTGGCCAGGTGTGGCATCAGGAATTCCAGCCCACCGACGGCGTAATCTTTTAGCGGACGCAAATAGCGGCTGTAGTAGAGTTCAAGGAATTTGCTGCGAAACTCCGGCACATCCACTTTTATAGGACACTGCCCTACACAGGATTTACAGGCCAGGCAGCCTTGCATCGCCTCGTTAACTTCGTGATTGAAATCGTACTCGCCACGGGTTTTTGCCAGGGAATTGATAATGCGCTTGGGGAGTCCGACGAAAAAGGAGCGCTCCCGCAGGCGCTGGGCACTGGAGACCGCATCGACATTTTTTTCACTGAGCAATCGCAGCCATTCGCGCATTAAAGAGGCGCGCCCCTTGGGAGAGTGAATACGGTTGCGAGTGGCCTTGTAGGAAGGGCACATGGCATCGTCGGGGTTCCAGTTAAAGCAAGCACCATTGCCGTTGCAGTGCACACCTTCCTCATAGCCCTCCCAGACCTGGGCGGGAATTTGCCGGTCCCGCTCGCCTCGGGTGGATACCTCGTCAATTTTCAGCAGCTGGCTGTCATCACTGGGGGTAGCTATTTTCCCTGGATTGAGTTGGTTGCGAGGATCGAAGGCGGCTTTGATTTTTTGCAGCTCAGGGTAGAGCTCGCCAAAAAATTCCGGTGCGTATTCAGACCTGACACCTTTCCCATGCTCCCCCCACAAAAGGCCCTTATATTTCTGTGTGAGGGCGACCACCTGATCGGTGATCGGACGAATTTGTGCGGCTTGCTGGGGGTCTTTCATATCAATTGCCGGACGCACGTGCAGCACGCCCGCATCGACATGGCCAAACATACCGTAGTCGAGATCGGCCTCGTCCAATACCGCGCGGAACTCAGCGATAAAATCCGCCAGGTTTTCCGGTGGTACTGCCGTGTCCTCGACAAAGGGAATTGGGCGTTTTTCTCCCTGGGCATTCCCCAGTAAGCCCACGGCCCGTTTGCGCATGGCCCAGATTCGATTGACCTCGGCGTGGCCTCGGGCAATGGAATAACCGAAACTTTTACCTGCTTGGCCAATAGCTTCATCAATATGAGCAGTAAATTGGGCTAGTGCCTGCTCCAATTCCTCTTCGCTATCGGCGGCGTACTCGACTAAATTAATGCCCTTGACCGGGCGATCATCCGCTGGGAAAAATTCACTGACGCTGTGCCAGACGATATCTTCCATCGCCAGCTGCAACACTTTGCTGTCCACTGTCTCGATAGACATGGGACCGGCCAGCATCAGGTCTTTGGCGTCGCGTAGCGCCTCTTGAAAATGGTCGTACTTTAAATTGACCAGAGCGACACATTTGGGAATTGGCAACAGGTTGAGTTTTGCCTCGGCGATAAAACCCAGGGTTCCCTCTGAGCCACAGAGAACACTATTGAGGTTAAAGCCTTTATCGTCGCGAATATGAGCCAGGTCGTAGCCGGTGAGGCAGCGGTTGAGCTTGGGAAACTTTGCTGTGATTAACTCTGCTTTTGTACGCGCGATAGAATCACAGACTTGGTGAACCTGTGCAGAGCGTTTATCCCCGACACTGACTTGTGCCAGCTCCTCATCGTCGATCGGGGCCGAGTGCCAAATCTCACCGCCCAATAATACGGTGTGTAACTCCAGCACGTGATCGCGGGTTTTGCCGTAGACACATGAACCCTGGCCCGAGGCATCGGTATTGATCATGCCGCCAATGGTGGCTCGGTTACTGGTGGAAAGCTCCGGAGCAAAAAAGAGGCCGTGGGGTTTGAGTGCTGCATTCAGTTGATCTTTGACCACACCGGCCTGTACCCGGACCCAGCGCTTCTCAACATTGATTTCGAGGATCTGGTTCATATGGCGGGAGATATCCACGACCAGTCCATCGGTCAGGGACTGGCCGTTTGTACCGGTACCACCGCCACGGGGGGATAGCACTACCGAGTGAAACTCCTCCCTGTCAGCCAGCTCAGCGAGCAGCTGCAAGTCACGACTGTCGCGGGGATAAACAACGGCCTGGGGGAGGACCTGGTATATCGAATTATCGGTAGCCAGGACCGTGCGGCTGGCATAACTGGGGGTGGTATCGCCACGGAAACCTGCGTCCTTCAGTTCCTGCAAGAACTGCAAATAGAGCGCCTGAACCTCGTCGACTTCGCGCAATGCTGGAATCATGAGCTAATCCGTACTTTCCGGGAGGTATGGGCCGCATCGCAGACCGGGGACTGGCGATAATAGTGCGCGCAGCGCTAAATCTCGGAATGAACGCGGCTTTGCATTGTAGCTTTGGTTTGCATTTGCGCAAGCCACGGCGACCTTGCAGGAGATTTTCAAAAACTTATACAAAGGCAGAGCTTGTATAAGTTTTAGTGGCAGGCTATAAAAAAGGTAGGCCATTACCTGCACACTTTGTGACTATGAATATTCAATTCCTGCCGCATAAGATTCCCGTTGGTATCAGCCGCTGTGCCGTGGGTGATCCAGTTCGATATAACGGTAGCCATAAGCACAGCAAAGTCTGCACTCAGCTGCTGGGTAATTGCTTTGATCTGCAAGCTTACTGCCCGGAAGTGGCAATAGGCTTGGGAGTGCCCCGCCCGCCAATTCACCTGATTGTCAGTGATCGCCTGCGCGCAGTTGGGCGCGATGACACCAATATCGATGTGACAGAGGACCTTGAAGCTTACGCAGACGAGATAAGTCCGGAGGTCGAGCAGTTGCGCGGTTTTATCCTGATGCAAAAGTCTCCCAGCTGCGGTATGCGTACTACCCCCCATTACAAAGAAGATGGTCGCGGTGTACTGGCGCATTCGGCAGGTCTATTTGCTGCGCGTGTGAGAGAGAATTTCCCCCACCTCCCCATGGAGGAAGTAGGGCGACTGAATGCCAGCGATATTCGCGAGAACTTTTTAACCCGAGTATTTGCTTACGATGCCTGGCATCGCTATGTATCGCCGGATCCTCGACCTGCTAAAGTTATTGAGTTTTACACCGCTTATAAGTACCTCTTGCTAGCCCATAGCCAGCCTCTGACCCGTGCCTTGGGTCAGTTTGTTTCCAACTCTCGTGCGGTGACCCCCGAAGAGTTCGCTTATGAAATTCGTGGGCGGATTATGGATATTCTCTCCCAACATGCATCGCGCAAGGATCGAACCAATGCACTGATGCACAGCCAGGGGCATTTAAAGGGCTATTTAAGCCGGGAAGAGCGGGCTGAACTGGCCCAGCTTATCGAGGAGTACCGGCAAGGGCATAAACCGATTTCGGCGGTGCTTACTATGCTCCGTCATTACTTGCCGAGAAGCCCACACCACTTTATCCACAGCCAGGTCTTGCTCGCTGCCGAGCCGGCTGAATTAGGTTTATGTGAATTTCGATAATGAGCGTCATGTCCGACCCAGAAGTTGTTGAAAAAAACTATTTTCCGATTCGTGAGATAGCTCGGAGGACCGGGGTGCATCCCGTGACCTTACGGGCCTGGGAGCGCCGCTATGGTTTACTAAAACCCATGCGCACCAGCAAAGGGCATCGACTTTATAGTGAAGAGGAAGTCGAGCAGATTGAAAAGGTCCTGCAATGCCTCGCCAGGGGCGTTTCCATTGGTCAAGTGCGAGACCTGTTGGCGCGAGAGCAGGACAATTTAGGGGTGCCAGCGACTGCAGGCGATGGAAAAAACAATTGGCAGGCGATGCTGGATGAAACCTCCAGTCTTCTCAGAGACTTTGCAGAACCCCAGCTGCGCCGCCGTCTCGATCAGTGGTTTTCCTCATTCCCTGCAGCTTTGCTGTTGGAGCACTGGCTGAAACCTTTGCATGTGCGGCTTGAGCGATTTCGCCTACCTGAAGCCCATGGGGCGCAGACATTTTTCTGGCCTCTGTTAAATGAACAGCTACTTCTGACTAATGGTATGGCCAGGAAAAACCTGGACAAAGACAAGTCCCAGGCGAAGCCCCGTATTCTTTTACTGGAAATTGGCTTTCAGGGCCAACAGGCATTTATACAGATGTTTATTGCGGTACTCCTTGCCGCAGGAATAGAGGCCGTTACCCTGGCTTATCCTGCGGGATTATTGGAGCTGGGAAGTACAGTCAAAAAACTGGGTGCTCAGGGAGTGCTTTGCTATAGCCACAAGGCTATGCCGAAAAATATTCTTGAACGTGAGCTACCAAGTGCTGTTCAGGGGATGACTGATCCTCTGTGGCTTGCGGGTGATTTTATTGAGGTGCAGCGTTTGGCTTTGACTGAACTGAACCGACTCCCTTTAACAAAAGTACTTGCCGGAAATACAGAGAGCGCAGTTACACAATTGCGGGAGTCTTTAAAGCTATGAGTCGCCCAGTGACTTTGCCACGTGGCCTGGTATGGCTACGCAGTGACTTACGCCTCAATGATAATTCAGCACTTTACCAAGCCAGTATGCAATGTCAGGAGGTGGCTGCTGTATTTATTGCCTGTCCGGATACCTGGCAGAGCCAGGATGAAGGCAATCCATTGGTGACTTTTCGTATTGCCTGTTTGCGTGAATTACGAGATGGATTAGAGGGGCGCAATATACCGCTGTACTTCGTTGAAGTTCCTACTTTTGCTCAGGTTCCAGGGGTTCTTCAGCAAATAGTTGGGCGCCTGGATATCAATGCTCTCTATGCGAATGCTGAATATCCACTCAATGAGCTGCGTCGTGATAATGCAGTAAAAGATTTACTGACAAATGAGGGGGTTCAGGTTCAATTCTACAGTGACCGCACCCTGCTTCCACCGGGAGCAGTAAGAACCGGCGGAGGGGAACCCTACAAGGTGTTTACCCCCTTCAAGCGTGCACTGATTCAATTGTGTGCCGATAGTGAAGTAAAAACCTTGCCTAAGCCTCGGAAAATTTCTACCCGGGAAAATGGAGCACATTGGCCAAAGTGGCTTTCTTTATCTGAAGGGCAGAAATTAAGCCAAAAGATTCCAACGCAACTGTCGACATACTCGATAGATAAGATCGACGATGCAGGCCTGATTAAAGGTTGGCAAGCAGGAGAAAAGGCGGCACTGAAACGGCTCAAGAAGTTCGGTGGAAAAATATCTGCTTATCAGGCAGAGAGAGACTTTCCAGCACTTGATAGTACCTCCTGCTTATCCCCCTACCTAAATAGTGGTGCTG
Source organism: Microbulbifer maximicatervae (SeqCode) (assembly GCF_052468095.1). The sequence goes on along the minus strand of NZ_CP174332.1, from coordinate 4,205,591 downwards.
TTTCGATTCGCCAATGTATAGCAATGGCGTTGGATATGAATGAGGGACGTTGGCTGGGTGGAGATGATGGGGCGGCCTGTTGGATTAGCGAATTAATCTGGCGGGAGTTTTATACCCATTTGTTGGTGGACTTTCCCCGTCTGAGTAAAGGGAGGCCATTCAAGCAGGAAACTGACCAAATCCCCTGGTCCTACAATAAGGATCAGTTTGAGCGTTGGACTTTGGGGGAGACTGGGGTTCCGATAGTTGATGCAGCGATGCGACAGTTAAATGAGACTGCCTGGATGCATAATCGATTGCGTATGATAGTAGCTTCATTTCTCAGTAAAAATATGCTGATAGATTGGCGCTGGGGTGAGCGCTACTTTATGCAGCGCTTAATTGATGCAGACTTTGCTTCCAACAATGGGGGCTGGCAGTGGACTGCCTCCACGGGTACTGATGCTGCACCCTATTTTCGTGTATTTAATCCTTATAGTCAGTCGCAACGTTTTGATCCCAATGGAGATTTTATCCGCAAGTTTATACCTGAGCTAAAGGAGCTGAGCGACAAAGCCATACACGATCCACCGCCGACTCAAGGCTATCCTCAGGTGATTTGCGATGTGGGGGCTGGACGGAAGCGAGCGATTGAAGTTTTTGCCAATTTGAAGTGAATTTGAGTGCGACAATGCGATTTAGAACGCTTCATCCTCAGTATGAGCCACGATAGATAACTCGCCATTTAAATCGAGTTCCACAGAGAAAACGATAGGCCTACAGCAAACTTGGCAGTCCTCAGTGTACTGTTGAGGCAAAACTGATGAATCAACCAGTATTTTTATGATTTCACCACAATAAGGGCAGTAAATACTTCTCTCCACTATTACCTCTGGCACAGGATAGCTCCGTCTGGTGATTGTCAGATTTCCTTCTTTAGTCCATGCGAATTAATAGCATAACTATACTTCAACCTTTAGTCAGTCCCCTCTAATTGCAGAGTTACTCAGAAACTCCTCAAAATAGGAAGCGGTAACCATGAAAACTGCTAAGACGCTATTGGTTGTCGTATTTATTGTCTTTTCATCTGAAATGTATGCAAGTTCGCGCAGTGAAGTATCTGATCTTATAAAAAGTTTTTACCGCACACTTAATAGTTCATCTCCGCCAAGTAGTTTGAAGAAGTACTTTGCTCAATCCCCTTTATTTTTTATCGGTGAGCAGCCGGGGTTGTCCAATCATCCAGATTTAATTCCCGTAATTATCGGTCAGCTGCGTAAAACTATGGACCTTGAGAAATATCCATTTTCCGGATTATATATAGAGAAGATTTATATTTCAGAGGATGGCTCAGCAACATCGCTTGTTGTTTTTCAGCGATCCAAATCAAAAGAAAGGAATAGGAAAGCTACCTGCAATATCTTGTCGATAGCAAAACTGGAAGGTGGCTGGAGGATTATGGGGTGGACACTGATTTCTACTTCGGATGAGCGGGTCTGTACTTGGGCCTAAGTAAGTCTGGGTGAGGTTATGAATTCTAAAGTGTGTTAACAAGGGTGAATATAAAAAGTAGAGGCTTGTGGCTAGTATCGCTATCACTGACGAGGCGGGTTGTTGGGATGTCCCCCCTTTTTCGATTATAGTGGCGCAATTATAAGTATAGATAGAAGGAATGCCGAGTTTAGCTAGGTATGAGTCGTCATTATGGGGTACTTTCTTGAGTTTGGATTTTTGGGGCTTCTCGTATCAGCATTCCTGGCAGCGACCATTCTGCCGCTAAGCTCAGAAATTGTAATGACTGGTCTATTGCTCCAGGGGCTCCCCCCTTGGGCCCTGATAATAGTCGCCACTACTGGGAATGTAGCGGGCTCTCTTCTCAATTATGCATTAGGCTATTGGGCCAGTTTGGGCGTGATCAAGAAATGGTTGAGAATGTCTGAAGAGGAGTTTGTAAAGGCTGAACAGCGATTTAAAAAATATGGGGTATTCTCCCTGTTTTTTTCCTGGGTGCCTATTATTGGTGATCCCCTTACTGTAATGGCTGGTATTCTAAGAATTCGCTTGGTTTGGTTTTTGTTATTGGTTGCCACGGGTAAATGTCTACGCTATCTGGTGGTTTACTATATGGTCCTGCAAGCATCTTGATGTGGATATTAAGTTAATAAGAGATTTTGTTTGAGTGTTTTCACAAAAATTTGAAATACGAAGAAAAGACGTATTTAAAATGAAGTCAGGCTCTCCTTCAGAGCGGCAGCCAATCGATAGTAGCTATATACTTGATTTGGCAGAAGTGGAACCGGGTATCTACTTGGTTGAGTATCCTAATGCATTTGGTACCTGGTTAACCTCGTTTCAAGGAAACTCCCATTTCCTGTCGAAAGTGGATTTTCTAAATCAGTTTAGTTTCTCCTTTTCTATTCAAGTGGGGAATGATGGGGAACTGTCTTTAATCCATAAAGAAGAGGCTGCGAAGTTTTGCTCAGTAATTGAGTATGGGCTTGTTGCACAAGGGGTTGATAAGAATGAATTAGATTTATTGCCTCTAATAGAACACAATATTTGTAATGAGGTTAAACTAATTCTTGGTGATTACAAACAGTTTTTAGATATGGAGGAGGGGTTTTACGATATCGAGAATGGGGCCATTAAATGTAGCTCCCTATATATTGGCCAGTATGATGAAGGTACCTATATTGTAACTCTCTCAGGGGTACGAATGGCCCAGAGTATTTCAAGTTCAGACTTAAAGAGAGCTTTTGTTGATTTTGAAAGTGGGGCTTTCCAATCTGTTGATGACTATAAAAATGTAAATCTAAAAGTCAAAAGGGTTTTTGTTAATGCTCTAGGTGAATTGATAGGGTATGCTAACCATCTGAGAGCTAACTCCAGATTGTATGATAAAAATCAACTTCTTGTAATTGAGAAGTGTGAGCCTTAATGAGTTTATGCAGTTATGGCTCTAGACAGTGAAGGTGGTGGTATCTAAGGTTAATCTTGACAGTTATTTTTTAGAAAATGACATTGTTTAAGAATTTCCTTTCTCTGTTGTAATGAAAATAGGTTTAAATCAACATGGGCTGAGTGGTTGTGTCCTGTTATGGAAATGGAGTTAGGTGGTTTGCCGTGTGTTTTAATTGAAAGTTTATCTGACATTGGAATGATTATATTGCCATAGAGTGATCTATAGATGATGTGACTATTCGTGAACTCAAGGCTATACTCGTCTACCTTTCCTTTTCCTGAGTTAAATATTAATAGCCAGAGTGTGGTCAGCACTGGGATTAAACATAATCCTACTAAATATATTTCTAGGACTTCCGTTTCTTGTGGGGCTTTAAATATATAAGCTAGTGTTAGGTATAGAGATAAAGGTAGACTGATTTGGATGGCCAGTCTTTTGGATCTAAAAATAATTCCCTGTGATCTAGATTGGGTAAACTTCATATTTTTATATATTGATTGTATTGCTGTGTAATGTAATTACCACAACATCTCTAACAGCCTCCCCTGGAAAAAGAGGGGTGATGGGGCTTACGTAGTGTTTGAGTGACCTGTCGTTCAAAACTAAAGCTTTTCCTGGGGTTAGTGTGCCATGAAATATAATTTCATTTTCATCCAAGCTGCTGATGAATGACTCGCCTCCATTGACATTATTCCTATTAATACAATTAATCGCTACATAGTCAAACCCATCTTGGTGAAAACCTTCAGGGGTGGGATAAGCGTTGAATTCATCTGTAGCACGAACTCTTATCTGGTGGCATCCGACCTGATACTCGTTTGCCGGTATATATTGGCTGGATACTAGGTGCCTTACAATGCTCTGCGAAAATATTCTAGCACTTGGTTCCAGTGCGGGGTAGTGACGCTCTATATCCCCGAGGTATTTGTTAATCGTTTTACTTTGCATGAAAATGGTACTAGAGTTCCATTCGATTGAGTTGCCACGATATAATCCTGAGCAATATGTTCGATAACGATATGAATATTGGGATTTTAAATATTCATCTGGAGGGAGTCGAGCAAAGCTGTCCTCAAGATCCTCAGGGATATGTCTGCGAATTTGGGTAAACTGAAACATCTGACTTGCCTCATAATACGAATAAGATGAGGTTTACATTAGGATTTTAATGTGAATGACTGTTCTTCAAAATTTTTAAACGCCGTTTTTTGTTTGTAAGATATTAAATTAATCTGGGAAGGGAAGCTAATGGCTAGGCCTCCCTCCTGATTTAATAGACTGAATACTTATTGTAAGGAGGGTGAGGTAATTTAAAGACTAACGAAATTTTGTAGCTTTTGCTGGATTTCTTTTAAATGTTCCGGGTGTGCAGTAGAGATTTTGGCCTCTTGTAAGGCGAGCCTATAGGCTGTTGAAAATGCTTTCTCCCGGGATGTCTCGATATCTGGTTTTACACCAGTCCCCTCCCAGTTAGTTTTGGTAATCGGATTGACTGCCTTGGCGATAGGGATTGCTATTTTAAAGCCATTCTCAAGGGGGAAGTACTGCCAGGGATTTGCCCCGCCTTTGGTAGCCTCTCCAAAAATGGTTGCACGGTCCAGGTGCTTTAAATAGTACGCAAAGGCCTCTGCTGCTGAGAAGGTATCGCTACTGGTTAATATATATACCGGGGTATTTGCTACCTTTTTACCCTGAACCTTTTCCTGACTCCAAATTTCTGTAATATTGCCCGCGGGCTTCCTGTGGATGCTATTGAGGTGGGTGGGTTTATCAAAAAGATAACCGCTGATAAGGCCGCTCATAAAGCCATTACCACCACCATTCTTTCTCAGGTCAAAAATAATAGCGCTAGTATCTTGGATTAATGCCATAGCTGCAGCCACTCAACCTTGGGACTCCTCGTAAACATGGTCAAACCCCCAGAAATCAATATAGCCGATGTTACCCTCTAAAACTTCGACTCAGGTAAATCCAGAATTTTTTCTGCTGAGCTTACTAAACCAATCCTCGTGTTTCGGCTGCTATTGGGGAGATTCTGGATCATCTCAGCTAACGTCAAAGTGTTTATCATGCTTTGTTAAGGCGGATTTAATAATTCCAGCCACTGACTCTGTATCAGTGGCTTGTCTGAATGCCTCTGACTCTGCAATTTTATCTAATGAAGAGTGAATCGCTTCCAGGTTTTCTTGCAGGACATAGTTGGAGGCATTCTTTTTCTCGATAGAATTAATAAGCTCCAACTTCCTTTCCTGAGAAATTTCAGTGCCGATTGCCGTAAGTGAACAGGAGAGCAAAAGTAAGGTTAGTAATTGTTTCATCTTATCCATGATTTAAATTTACTTATTGGTTTTTAGGTGTTAACGATGACACGCAATCAAGCCGTAATAGATAGTCTCCGAAGCCCAAAGCTGGTTAACACTAAGTATATCCAGAGGCGCTAAGGGGCCAGTTTCGCACCTATACCGGGATTGGAGTTTGCCCTCCATCTTTGAAGATTAAAGTTAATCTAAATACAGCGAAAACTTGAGGGAGATTGCTGCGAGTCAGGTGAAAGGGGCATGGGGAGCGGACGGGACGTCAAAAAAGAATATCGTAATGAAGCTTTGTCCATAGCCCTGGGTTTTTCCTGGCTCCGGTTAATAGTGTTCAATTGCAGTGGGATGGGGTGATACCTTGCTTAAGTTTTACTCATTACTCGCTCTCTCTTGGGCGCCAGGATCGTCCTGAATAACTGAGACTAAAAATCTATTTTTAGTCGCGATCCACCTGAACACACTGGCCCCCGCATTATCTGCGGGAATACCTGAGAAAAGCTCCCTCTAATTCGAAATTGACAGTCATATAGCGGCACCGATTACCCAGATGGTTGTTACCTTAGCCCCTATAAATGGCTGCTAAATAGTGAAAAACGTGACAAATTTTACCCCCAGGTTCAGCTTGCAAAGTGAGGCTTTGAATGGTGAGGACGCCAATGTTTGGGCTGTGAGTGACCGGGCTCACGATCTCGCCAATAAAGGGGAGGATGTTATCTTTCTCTGTGTAGGTGATCCCAACTTTGACACCCCCGAGCCGATCCTCGACTTTGCCCGCGCTCGCCTGGGAGTGGGGCGCACCCACTATTCCCCTGCCGCCGGGGAGCCAATGTTGCGCAGGGCTATCGCGGACATCGAGAGCAAGGTCTCTCCCCACCCTTGTAACCCGGATGATGTTGTTGTTTTCCCCGGTGGAACCAACGCGATCTACGCAGTACTTGCCTGCCTGCTAAACCCCGGTGAGGAGATAGTAATTCCCGAGCCGATGTATATCGGCTATGTCCCCATTTGTGATGCCTTGCGCCTCTCCGTAAAGCGGGTGACTTGCCCGGCGGAGACTAATTTCGCTTTTGATGTCGACGCTATCAAGGCCTCCATCAGCGAGCAGACCAAGGTCGTTATGATCAATACGCCGGTAAACCCGACTGGCGCGATGGCTACCCCTGAACAATTGCGCGAGTTGGCGGCATACTGCCGCGAGCGCAATATTTGGCTGGTGTGTGATGAAGTTTATTCAATGATCACCTTTGCCCGTCGCCACACCTCTCTGCGTACGGCTGCGGAGTCGCTGGATAATATTGTTGTGGTTGATGGCTTGTCCAAATCCCACGCCATGAGTGGCTGGCGCCTGGGGTGGGCAGTGGCTCGTGGTCCTCTGGTAGATCGTTTGATTGCTTTTGCAGGGGCGACAATTTTTGGATGCCCTCAGTTCATCCAGGAGGCTGCAGCCTTTGCCCTGGAGTTTGATAGCTACTTCGTGAAGCAGATGCGGGATGCCTATCAGCAGCGTCGAGACCTGATTGTTGAGAGGATTGGCCAGATACCAGGCTTGAGTTGCTACAGCCCTGAGGCTGGGATGTTTGTAATGGTGGATGTCTCCAAGGTATCCAGCTCCGGGCAAACCTTCGCTGAAGCGCTTTTGGATGCTGAGCGGGTCTCGGTACTGCCTGGCGCGCCCTTTGGTAGCAGTTCAGTGAGTCATGTTCGCCTCACCCTGGCGGCTGATGAGGCCGAGTTGTCGCGGGCCTTGGATCGCATTGAACAGTTCGTCACCAGTGGTAACCGCCAGGCCGGTTAGGCCTTTGCCGGGAGGCTGGTTGTCGCCAAAATCGCCTTTGAAGTGATGACAAGTTTCCCATGCCGGTGGCTGTAATGTTTATGCCACCGGCGAATACCGCTATCCTTGCCCCCTTTCAGATTCAAAAGAAAATAGCTCCGTGAAAATTGACCGGCATAATTTGCGTATTTTGCAGGCCCTGCAATCAAACGCACGTACAAGTAACCTGAATTTGAGTGAAAAAATTGGATTATCGGAAAGTGCCTGCCTGGCCCGGGTTAAACGCCTGACCAGTGAGCGCTATATCCGCGAGTTCTTTGCCGAGATAAACCTGGATAAAGTTCGGCATGCAGAGTTTTATGTAAACGTTGCGCTTAAGCGGCAGGATGCCCGTACCAGTGAGAACTTTCGCCGCATTATTAGCGATATTCCACAGATTGTTTCCTGTGTGAAGATGTCTGGTGAGTTCGACTATATGCTGCATTTCGTCTGCCCGGACGCAGCAGATTTTAATCGAGTCTCAGAGCAGTTGTTGGCCAATGAAGAGGCGGCGATTTCCCGTATGACTTCTCATTTGGTGATTGAGAAAACCAAGCCTTTTACCGGCTACCCACTGGAACTCTTGTTTCAGGACTGAGCCTTAAATTAACCGGTGTCCGTGATTTTCAGGGCACCGGTTAGTGTTCTCTGTTATGGGAAAACAATAAGCAGGCTGCGCTCAATCACCCAGTAGCAGGCAGTGCCCCCCAGCGTATACGCGACCACCGTAGCGACTGGTATTCCGATACCTCCGCCTTCCCCGAAAGAGTATTGTTCGCGGTTCCGAATGGCATACCCTGGCCTGTGCTTAAGGAGCTTCTGATACAAGTTGATTGCTGCAAGAACAGCGGTGATAAATACTAATTGCCCCACTTCCACACCGAGATTAAAAGTCAGTAATGCCTGGGGAATAGCGCCCTGGGGAAGCCCAATTTCCCCCAGTACACCGGCAAAACCCAAACCGTGTAAAAGTCCAAAAGCAAAGGCAATTGCCCATGGGTAGCGACTGGTCAAGCTGAAAACACCATGCCTCTGGCGTACAGCCTCCCTGGCTGCCAGTAAAATACTGAGGGCGATAATCGCCTCCACTGGCGCCGACGGCAGATGGATATAGCCCAGTACGGCAGCTGCCAGGGTCATACTGTGGGCGATAGTGAAAGCAGTGATAGTGCCGATCAGCTGGCGAAGGCTTTGTTTGAGTAAGATCAGGGCCAAAACGAACAGCAAGTGATCGACACCGAGAAGAATATGTTCAACGCCCAGTACAAAGTAAGTTTGAGCGACTTGGAACTCGCTGGTGGGTTGGTCAAGGGTCCATTCTGGCTGGTCCGGTGTCAGTCGGATAACTTGCTCACGCCCATCTAGCCAGGAGATCCGCACTAGCGCATCGGTCATAGTGCTCTGTAGGCCATCGATATGAATCGACAGCTGTTGTAGCTCCCTGGGGTGATGGATGGTCCAGTACTCTGTGTAGTAGCCGTTACTTATTTGCGCTCTGGGTTGGCTTAGGGGGGAGGCAGCTTGGTCCAAATGGACATTCAGAGCGAGGCGAAGATCGCCTTGTGCGGGCAATCGCCAAAGTACTTTAAATAATTGTGCATTAACTTGAGTGATGCCGAGATATGCCGGGCGCAGTTCGTGGGCAGATAGTATTGGAGTAAAGCTGAGGAGCAGAATGAACAGGAGTGGCCGGATGTGCATCACTTGACGGCAACCTCGGCTGAGAAGTTATCCGGCTTGTGGACAGTGACCTCGTAGTTTTTACGGTACTGGAGATACTGCTCCTGCAGAATCTTCTTTTGCGCCTGGGATTGCCAATCATTTAGTACGCGGCTGCGTATTTCAGCCAATGCCGGTAGCTGGGTGGACTTGATTTCCTCAAGGAGGACCAGGTGATCGCCGAAGGTCGAGCGGACTGGACCACTCCACTCGCCAACCGGCAGCTTGGACAATTGAGCGGAAAATCCCAGCCCAAATTGCCTGTCTATTCGTGGCTCTGAAGTGTCGATAAAAGCAGCTGGCAGTAGGGTTGAATCCCCAATCATTGGCGAAGCCTGACCGCTGTTTAGCTGCATGAGTAAGTCGTTAAAATCACGTGAATCTGATGAGGCCAGATCCACTGAGAAAAATCGTTGTTGGAAAGATAGGGTGGGGGGAACCCGGTATTTATCAGCCTGACCTTGAAGGAATTTCTCCAATACTCGATCGCCTGGGTCTTGAGTGTCAGCGAAATTACGCGCCGTAAGTTCCATTTTCATTCGCAGGCGGCGGCGGATTACTGTGTCGTTCTCGGCTAATCCCAGGGCAAGCGCTTCCCTGTAAAGTATTTCCTCTCTTAGGTAATTCTCAATAAGTTGCTCCAGCTCGCTATCAGTGGGGTACCTGTGCCACTTGCGCTCAAACACCGAACGTAGATGTTCGACGCGCCCCTCGCTGATAACAATCTCTTGTGCAGGCGGTTCCAGGATTTCTCCCAATCCCAATAGGATTAGGGCGATCGCAATAAAATACAGCAGGGGCTCTTTCGCCAATGACTTGAGGAAGGTAGTGGTATTCAAAAGCGCGGCCCTTATTTTGGAGTGGGTCGGAGTTGCGCTGTGGATTCTAATTATGGAAAGACATTCTCAGTTTGCCAGTAAGAAAATATTGATAAATCCATCGCTTTGTACCAAATTGGTGAATTGTTCCGGCGTATGGCGGGGTGTGGCTCATATATACTGTGACAGTACTCCAAAGCGGTGTTCCCCTTGTATAGGGGTGAGTAACAGAAATTAGAGGGGAGAATCGATTGAAATATTTGGGAAGAGTCTATTTGACACTCAATCTATTGGTTTTTGCTTCTATCGGCCTCTGGGCCCTGTTTAAACCGCAGAGCCTAGCGGATGAAGTGGATTTTTCATTTGATACCCCCGAAGCCATGCCCGAGTTTATGGCCACTTATGGCGGGTTTATGTTGGCCATCGCGGTGATTCTACTGGTGGCCTTGGCTATGCGCCCGCACCGCAGGGTTGCTTACGCTGCGATGTCTATTGCCTATATCGGCTTCGCTCTTGGGCGCCTCTACGGAATGTTATTTATCAGTGGTTTTGATCAGCGCAATTTAGTGCTTTTTGCTATCGAAGTCGTCTTTGTGATCTGGGGACTTTACTGTTACCGAGAATCCCGCTGGTTGCCTTTGCAGCATGGCCATTAACACGGTTGTTACGGCTAGTAGAAAGGAGCCGGGAGAACCCCGGCGCCCATTTAAGTGATTTGAGTGGGTTAAGCGTGAGCTTTTGCGCCTTCTGCTGCGCTGTTGTCTATTTCCACCTCTTTTTCTCCCCCGTGTAATTGCCCATCCACTGCTTGCCGGAAGACTTGCTTGTAGTCCTTAAATTCTGTGCCCATCCAGCGATCCCACCAAGTGAAGTAAAAGCCGTAGTTACCCTGGAAGCGCTGGTGGTGCAAGTCGTGGTGAGTCGTGGTGGTGAGCCTGTCCATAGGGCCGTCGACCCAGCTGCGGGGGTGGAACTCGCGGCCAGTGTGCAGCATGGCGTTGCGGAAGATGCTGATAAATAAAAAGGTGAACCAAATAGTTGGATTAAGTGGCAGTATCAGGGCTATCAGGGGAGAGAAAGCGCCCATCAGGACCGCTTCACCTACGGAAAAACTGTATGCCGTCCAGGGCGTGGGTGTTCTGGACTGATGGTGTAGGCGGTGGAAGTGTTTAAACACCTTGGGATGGTGCATACCTCGGTGGGTCCAGTAAAAATAAGCGTCGTGGATCAAAATCACTACTGGCAGGCTGGCAATACTCCACCAGAGTGGATAATCGCTCCACTGCCAGTAAAATTTGGTCAGTCCCAGATCGTGCATCATGGTGGTAATAATCCCTACCAGGGTAAAGATACACACCGTTAATAGTGAATAACTCACCTCCCGCCGAATATCTTTCCACTCGGCACGACGCTTTTGGATACGGCGCCGGTTCATCCAGGTGCGAAACAGCCAGCCGGCCAAAATACTCATTACTGAAGCGGCCAGCACATAGCGAAATAAACTCAACTGGAAATGTTTGGCTCCGTCCTGGGATATGTCGACTAAAAAATCCATATTCTCACCATCATTATTCTTCTATTGAAGGGAGACTCACCGGTGTTAAATCGGGTCTCGGTGAGCCGGGCACGCAGCGGGAAAATCGCTTTCACCGCGCTCCCAGTCTGGGAGCCTTTTACTTTGCGGGCTTACGGAATATGAAAAAATGCTGACGGATTATTTCAGGAAAGGAGATTCAGGCGGGCAGCTTTTCCCGGCGGTACTCAGTGGGGGTTTGGCTGTGACGGCGCTTGAAAGCAGCGTTAAATGGGCTCAAGGAGCGATAGCCGATGTCCAGAGCAATGGTGAGTACTGGCAAATGGGCCTGCTCCGGGTCTGCCAACCGGTTGCTGGCCTCATCAATACGAAACTGATTTAGGTATTCGTTAAAATTGCGATAACCCAGATGGCGATTAATCAGCACACGCAGCACATGTTCGCGAATATCCAACTGCTCCGCGAGCTCCCTGATGGTGAGTCCGGTATGGCGATAACCACCGTTGTGCATATGTTCCTGTAATTTTTGCAGCTGGGTTTGCTGTTGTTCATCCAGTTCAGGTGGCGGAGCTAAAGGCTGTTCTTCCTCCTCTGGCTCGCTGCTCTTCGGGCGCGGCAGGGATTCTCCCAGAGCGCTGGGGGAAAGGGCCAGCAACCATAGGCAGGCAACTAGTGACAACAGGCTGGCAAATAGTGCGTGCAGTGTCGGTACACCGTTGGGAAGCGGGCGGTAAGCAAAGATAGATTCTGCGCCAATTACTACCAGCATATAGGCGCCGACGGCGATAAGTAGGGTTGTGCGCAGGCGTCGGCGCTCTGCGACCAAGTCCAGGTGAAACTGTCGTTGTAGTGTCAGTAGGCCGAGGCTGATTAAACCGAGTTTGAGTAGCTGCGAAAGGGTAAATAGTGGGGATTGCTGATCTGACGTCAATGGTAAGGGTGCGTGGTAGGCGACTATGCCGATGACCAGGGTAATACCAATCGGAATCCAGCCCCACAGGGGAAAAGGCTCTTCCTCGCGGCATAACAGGTGAGTAAACAGCCAAAAAATTGCGGGAATCAGAGTAATTGGCAGGTTAAGCAAGAGCGCAGTAGGTCCACTCAGTTGTGGCAGGATGGGCCAGAGTAAATAGCAGATCACGGCTATCAGCAGGGCCAGTAAGCAGCGCCCGGCAACAAGCCGGTAGTGATGTATAGCAACCTTGGTTGCCGCCAATAAAAGAAGAGCGCATGCACCGCCGGAGAAAAATAAGTAGCCGGCGGTCATCGTTTATCTCCAGCGCTCGGCCCAGGCATCCAGGACCTTGCTGCTATAAGTATGGCGGCCGTAGCTACCATTGTAATAGGCGAGGGCGTTGGCTAGATTGCCTTTGGCTTTCTTGATGTAGTGTTTAAGAATGGTACATCCGTACCTTAGATTGGTGTCCATATCGATCAGGTTATCGTCGGGTCGACCGATTTCATTTTTCCAGAATGGCATTACCTGCATCATACCCAGAGCGCCAACGCGGGATATCGCATAGGGATCAAAAGCACTCTCAATCTGGATAACCGCCAATACAATTTCCGGGCGCAGCCCGGCCCGAGTTGCCTCCCGGTGGACGGCTTTCAGTACGTGCATCCGCCGCTTGGGATCTTTGATATAGCGGGACAGAGGCTGGGATTTAGACATTAGCCACACTTCCGCATCGAAGCGGTCCACAAAGCTGTCGGCCTGGGTAACTGCGTCCTGCAGGGCGAGGCGCAACTCCGGGTCGATCTCGGCTCTACTGCTTTGAGCCTGGGCGGCACAGCAGGTAAGGCAGAGCAATAAGAGGGCGGTGGCTTTTTTTATCATGGGGTGATTCTACGAAAAGCCCGGCAAAATGGGCAGCGTGATTTTGTGACGCCGCCGATAAAAAGCACTTTTGCCGTAAGAGGTCCCGGCCTGCTTGGGGGCAGACCGGGCGGCTCGACAATTATTGATTAAATTTTTCCAATAACACTTCTTCGAGCTGGGATACGGCAAACTCCTGGCTTTCCGCATCTCCGCGACCTTTATATTCCACCACACCTTTTTCCAGGCCGCGATCGCCGATAACAATGCGGTGGGGAATGCCGATCAGCTCCACATCGGCGAGCATAGCGCCCAGTCGCGCTTTGGCTTCGTCCATCAGCAATACATCAATACCCTTGCTGCGCAGGGACTCATACAGGTGCTCGCACTTTTCCCTTACCACATCGCTCTTGTGCATATTGATTGGCACAATCGCCAGCTGGAAAGGTGCAATCGCAGTGGGCCAGATAATCCCTGAGTCGTCGTGGTTCTGCTCAATGGCCGCAGCGACGATACGGGAAACGCCGATGCCATAGCAGCCCATGGACATAACCTGCTCTTTACCGTTTTCATCCAGTACTGTGGCATTCATAGCGCGGCTGTACTTGTCGCCTAACTGGAAAATGTGGCCGACCTCGATGCCCCGTTTGATTTCCAGGGTGCCCTGGCCATCGGGGCTGGCGTCGCCTGCCACTACATTGCGCAGGTCTTCGACGCGGCCCAACTCCACATCGCGACCCCAGTTCACACCGGTTAAGTGGTAGTCATCGCGATTGGCGCCGCAGATAAAGTCTGCCAGGTGCGCTGCAGAGCGATCCACAACAGTCTCGATCTTTATGCCCACCGGGCCCAGGGAGCCAATGTTGCAGCTGAGTTCTTTGGCGATGCGCTCTTCCGAGGCGAACTGAATGGGGCTGGCGATTCCAGCCAGCTTCTCTGCTTTTAATTCGTTCAGCTCGTGATCGCCACGCAGTACCAGGGCAATTAATGGAGCGGTTTCACCCTCTTCGCACTCGCCCAGAACAATCAGGGTTTTTACTGAGTGGGCGGGATCACTTTTCAAAAACTCGCTGACATCGGCGATGGTTTTTTGGTTCGGCGTATGAACTTCCTGCATTTCCTGCGACGGAGCAGGGCGCTCGCCAGCTGGGGCAACCGCTTCTGCCAATTCGACATTGGCGGCGTAGCGGGATTCTGTGGAGAAGGCGATATCGTCTTCGCCGCTCTGCGCCAGCACGTGGAATTCGTGAGAGCTGGAACCACCGATTGAACCGGTGTCTGCCAGCACTGGACGGTAGTCCAGGCCAATGCGCTCAAAAATCTGGCAGTAGGCGCCGTGCATAATATCGTAGGTTTCCTGCAGGGAATCCTCGTTCACGTGGAAGGAGTAAGCATCCTTCATGGTGAATTCGCGCGCGCGCATTACGCCAAAGCGCGGACGGATTTCATCGCGGAATTTAGTCTGCACCTGGTAGAAATTGGCGGGCAACTGCTTATAGCTATTGATTTCACTGCGGATCAGATCGGTGATGACTTCCTCGTGGGTCGGGCCCAGGCAGAAGTCATTGTTGTGGCGATCCTTGATGCGCAGGAGTTCGGGGCCGTACTGCTGCCAGCGGCCGGACTCTTCCCAAAGCTCTGCCGGCTGCACGACCGGCATCAGTACTTCCAGGGAGCCAGCGCGGTCCATCTCTTCGCGAACAATGCGCTCGACTTTGCGCAACACCCGCAACCCGGTGGGCAGCCAGGTGTAGAGACCTGAAGACAGACGGCGGATCATGCCGGCACGCAGCATCAGCTGATGGCTGATCACCACTGCGTCGTTGGGAGTTTCTTTTTGGGTTGCGATGAGATAACGAGATGCGCGCATAGGAATTAGTTGGATTCTATTACGGGTAAGCTGGCTATTTTACGCTATTCGCTGGGCAATAAATATTGCCTGGGGGCAGTATTGCCTCAAAGCGGATTGCCTTTTGCTATACCGGGGTATCTATTTAGCAGGTGCCTGGGCACTGGCTTGGAATGGGAGTGAATAAAAAACCCCGCATAAGCGGGGTTTTTAAGCTGAGGCTTTACAGAGTGTATTAGTTCTCTGCCATTTCCTTCAGCTTCTTCAGTGGGCGAACTTTAACCTGGATGCTGGCAGGCTTCGCCTTGAAGGTAGTCTCTTCACCGGTGAACGGGTTGATACCCTTGCGAGCTTTCTTAGCTGGCTTTTTCACGGTGGTGATTTTCATCAGGCCCGGCAGGGTGAATTCGCCAACTGCGCGCTTCTTGATGTGGCCTTCGATGATATCGTTCAGCTCGTCCAGAACAGATTGAACCTGCTTGCGGGACAGCTCAGTGCTTTCTGCAATCTGATTAAGTACTTGAGTCTTAGTGTACTTTTCCTTGATTGCTTTTACTTTCTTGGCCGGTGCAGCTTTGGCCGCAGCTTTCTTTGCCGGGGCCTTTTTAGTAGCAGCTTTCTTGGAGACAGCCATGGCTTACTTCCTTCTTTGTTGTTCGGTATATATCCGGTAAAAGTGTGTTTTTTCTCCCGCTGCGCTGCATCCGTTACGGGTGTCTCAGCGGGTGATGGGGGAAGTATATATAGTTTTTGTTCGGCCGCACGAAGAAATACTAGAAAAATAGTGCTTTTTTTACATTTTTTAGCCTCACGTCGCCTTTATGGGACGCTTTACCCAGGGAAAAGACCCGTGCAGCTTCTTACCTCTGTAGGCCTCATGTATACTCTCTCCCCCTTTTTTTAAGCACCAGGTACTGTGTAATGCCGATATATGAATACCAGTGCAATGCCTGCGGCCATGAAATGGAAGCTTTGCAGCGGATGAGCGATGACCCGCTCAAAGACTGCCCAGCTTGCGAGAAGGCCGAGCTGCGCAAGAAAATCTCAGCGGCTGGATTTCGCCTGAAGGGCGCCGGTTGGTATGAGACTGATTTTAAAACTGGTAGCAAGAAAAACCTCGCTGGCGGTGACTCTGCCAACAGTGGTAAGGCCAAAAGCGACAAGTCTGGCACAGCGGCGGCAAAGACGGCCTAGGCGAGCTGTGCGGGGCTGTCCGTGCGGTGTACCCTCTAACTAATCTTTTCACCTATCGATAACGGGAATTTTCATCCATGCGCAGCGATTACTGTGGCGTCCTTCGTTCTGCGGACATTGACCGCGTAGTAACCCTCTGTGGCTGGGTCGACCGCCGCCGCGATCACGGCGGAGTGATTTTTATCGACCTGCGCGACCGCGAGGGAATTGTACAGGTGGTGTTCGACCCCGATGCGGCCGAACACTTCGAGATGGCCGATCGCGTGCGCAGCGAATATGTGCTTAAAGTGACAGGTCGTGTGCGCGCCCGTGCCCCAGAGGCCGTGAATCCCAATATGGTGACCGGTGAAGTTGAGGTTTACGGCACAGAGCTGGAGATCCTCAATACTGCTGAGACAGTGCCTTTCCAGCTGGATGAGCACACCGAAGTGGGTGAAGATATCCGCTTGAAATACCGCTATCTGGATCTGCGCCGCAACGAAATGCAGAACAACCTGTATTTCCGTTCCAAGCTGACTACCGCAATCCGCAATTACCTGGATGAGCACGGCTTCCTCGATATCGAGACCCCAATCCTGACCCGCGCCACCCCAGAAGGTGCCCGGGATTACCTGGTGCCGAGCCGCACCCACGAGGGCAAGTTCTTCGCCCTGCCACAGTCACCGCAGCTGTTTAAGCAGTTGCTGATGGTTTCCGGTTTCGATCGCTACTACCAAATCGCCAAGTGTTTCCGCGATGAGGATCTGCGCGCTGATCGCCAGCCTGAATTTACCCAGATTGATATTGAGACCTCCTTCCTCGACGAAGAGGAAATCATGTCGATCACCGAGAATATGGTTCGCAAGCTGTTTAAAGAGCTTAAGGGTGTTGATCTGGGTGAATTCCCGCGCATGACCCACTACCAGGCGATGCTGCGCTACGGTTCCGACAAACCGGACCTGCGTATTCCGCTGGAGATGGTGGAGATCAAGGACCTGATGACCGAGGTGGACTTCAAAGTATTCTCCGGGCCGGCCAATGATCCGAAGGGACGTGTTGCTGCGATTAAAGTACCTGGCGGTTGTAAGAAACTGACCCGCAAGCAGCTGGACGATTACGGCAAATTTGTTGGTATTTATGGCGCCAAGGGCCTGGCGTACATCAAGGTTAACGATCGCTCTGACCTGGAAAATGGTCTGCAGTCGCCAATCGTTAAATTCCTGCCGCTTGAAACCCGTGCAGCCATTCTCGATCGCCTGCAAGCGGAAGACGGTGATGTTCTTTTCTTCGGTTCGGACAAGGCCAAGATTGTCTCCGAAGCCCTGGGTGCATTGCGCTGCAAGCTGGGTGAAGACCTGGATCTGTACACCAGCGAGTGGGCGCCTTTGTGGGTTGTCGCCTTTCCAATGTTTGAAGAAAATGACGACGGCAGCCTGACTGCGTTGCACCACCCCTTCACTGCGCCTTCCTGTACCCCGGAAGAGTTGGAAAGGAATCCGCTCGAAGCACTTTCCCGCGCTTACGATATGGTACTTAACGGCACCGAACTGGGCGGTGGTTCTGTTCGTATCCACGACCAGTTGATGCAGGAAGCGGTATTCCGCATCCTGGGTATCGATGCTGAAGAGCAGCGCGAGAAGTTCGGCTTCCTGCTGGATGCGCTTAAATACGGTGCGCCGCCCCACGGTGGCCTGGCCTTTGGCCTGGATCGCTTGGTGATGTTGATGACCGGCAGTGACTCTATTCGCGATGTTATCGCTTTCCCGAAAACCCAGAGCGCCGCCTGTGTGATGACAGATGCCCCGGGTGCTGTAGATGCGAAACAACTGCGTGAGCTGAGTATTCGCCTGCGACAAAAAGAAGAAAAAATCAGCTGATTTTTCCCCGATGGGCCGAGCGAAGCGGGCCTATCCAATCGTAGTGATGGGCGATTCGCTTCGCTCTTTGGCTCATCCTACGCACTGACTGAAGAGAGACGGAAAATGGCCGGACATAGTAAATGGGCCAATATTAAGCACCGCAAAGCAGCTCAGGATGCCAAGCGGGGCAAGGTCTTTACCAAGATCATTCGCGAGTTGACGGTAGCCGCCAAATCGGGTCCAAACCCGGACGATAACCCGGCGCTGCGCGCCACTATCGATAAGGCTTTGGGCGCCAATATGAAGCGCGATACCATCGACAAAGCTATCGCCCGTGGTGCTGGCAATGCGGATGGTGAAAACTACGAAGCCGTAGTTTACGAGGGCTACGGCGTTGGTGGTGTAGCGGTCTTGGTGGAGTGCCTGACTGACAACCGCAACCGCACCGTGGCTGAAGTGCGTCACGCCTTCACCAAGCGCGGTGGCAACCTGGGCACCGACGGCTCCGTAAGCTACCTGTTTACCCGCAAAGGTCAGATGTTCTATGAGACCGGAGTGGATGAAGATGCGTTGATGGACGCAGCTCTCGAAGCCGGGGCTGAAGATATCGAATCCAACGATGACGGCAGTGTTGAAGTTACCACTGAATTCCAGGACTACCTGACGGTTAAGGACGCCCTGGTTGCAGCCGGTTTTACCCCGGACAGTGCCGAAATTGCCATGATTCCGTCCACCACGATTCCGCTGGATAAAGACGGTGCTGAAAAAGTACTCGCTCTGATCGAGATGCTGGAAGACTTGGATGATGTGCAAAACGTTTACACCAATGCGGATATTCCGGCAGAGGTGATGGAGGAGCTGGGCTAAAGCCGGTTCCGTAACTGGAGGCGGCTACTGTCCCGCCTCTGGTTTTTTATCTTTTCAAGCCCTTCTTACTCCCCCTCCCTTGACGCTTCCTGTTCACCTTGGGACACTCCCACCACTATATAAACATACAGATATTTGGGGAGCTGCCTTTTGACCCGAATCCTGGGTATTGACCCCGGCTCGCGAAAAACGGGCTATGGAATTATCGATGTGGAGCGGGGCAAGGCTCGCTATGTGGCCAGCGGGGTGATTCGTATTCCCGAAGGTCCCCTGCCTGAGCGCCTCAAACTGATATTTGATGCAGTGAGCCAGATCGCGCAGCAATACCAGCCTGCTCAGATGGCAATTGAAAATGTTTTTATGTCCAAGAGCGCCGGCTCCGCCCTGAAATTGGGGCAGGCCCGGGGGGCAGCTATTGTGGCAGGGGCAAATAGTGGTCTGGCAGTAGCCGAATATGAAGCTCGCAAAGTGAAGCAGGCAGTGGTCGGTAACGGTGGAGCGGATAAATTGCAGGTCCAGCATATGGTGAAAACCCTGCTGTCCCTACCTGCATCACCGCAGGAGGATGCCGCCGATGCACTTGCCGTAGCTCTGTGTCATATGCATACCGAACAAACCCTGGTATTTACCGCTGGCGGTGCGCGCAGTCGTTTTCGTCGTGGCCGCCTGAGCGTGTGATCGGCTGGTAGAATTGGCCCCATAAAGGGCGCAGACAATATAAACCTGGAATAACACATGATTGGAAGATTGAGCGGTACCCTGGCCGCAGTGCAGCCGCCCCTGTTGTTGGTGGATGTACAGGGGGTGGGCTATGAAGTGCTCGCACCCATGACCACGATTTTTGAGCTGCCCGCATTGGGGCAGCCGGTACAGTTGCACACCCATTTGGCAGTGTCCGAAACGGCCCAGCAGTTGTATGGCTTTATTCGCGATGGGGACCGCAAATTGTTTCGCACCCTGATCAAGGTGAGTGGAGTGGGTCCCAAGATGGCCCTGGCTATTTTATCCGGGCTGGACGGCGCTGCCCTGGCCCGCTGTGTGTCGGAGGATAATGTAGCGGCGCTGGTCAAAGTCCCCGGCGTCGGTAAAAAGACTGCTGAGCGCCTGATCGTGGAGCTGCGGGATAAATTGACCCCGGATTTTGGCGACGCCAACGATATCCCCCTGATGGCCGCTGCTGCCGAGCCCAAGGTGGATCACACCGGTGAAGCGGAGAGCGCCCTGGCGGCTCTGGGTTACAAGCCCACTGAAGCCAGTAAAATGGTGGCCCGCGCCAGCAAGGAGCAGCCGGATGCCGATAGTGCGATTTTGATTCGCCTGGCCCTTAAGGGAATGGCCCCCGCTTAATCTGAGGCCCTGGAGTTGTTGCAATGATCGAAGCCGACCGTTTGGTGGCACCGGAGCCCGTGGGCCCCTCGGGCCAGGAAGAGCAGTACGACCGCGCCGTGCGCCCCAAAACCCTGGATGATTATGTGGGTCAGCCAGTGGTGCGGGAGCAAATGGAGATCTTTATTCAGGCTGCCAAGCTGCGCAAAGAGGCCCTGGATCACACCCTGGTATTCGGCCCGCCGGGGCTGGGTAAAACCACCCTGGCAAATATCATCGCCGCCGAAATGGGAGTGGCCATTAAGACCACCTCGGGCCCGGTACTGGAGAAGGCTGGCGATCTGGCTGCGTTGATGACCAACCTGGAGCCGGGGGATGTGCTTTTTATCGATGAGATTCACCGCCTCAGCCCCCATGTAGAAGAGGTACTGTATCCGGCGATGGAAGATTACCAGCTGGATATTATGATCGGCGAAGGACCTGCGGCGCGTTCGATTAAGCTCGACCTGCCACCCTTCACATTGGTGGGCGCCACCACAAGGGCAGGCCTGCTTACCTCGCCACTGCGGGATCGCTTCGGCATCGTCCAGAGGCTTGAGTTCTATAACGTTGAGGATCTCACCAGCATTGTCCGTCGCTCCGCTGGCCTGATGGGAGTGGAGATGGATGAAGGTGGAGCCTTGGAAGTTGCCCGTCGAGCTCGGGGTACCCCCCGAATAGCCAACCGCCTGCTGCGCCGCGTGCGCGACTACGCGGAGGTTAAAGGTGATGGTGCCGTGGATTCCGGCATTGCCGATGCCGCTCTTAATATGCTCAATGTGGATTCCCGTGGTTTCGACCAGCTGGATCGCCGTATGCTACTGGCCATGATTGAGAAGTTCGATGGTGGACCAGTGGGGGTGGACAGTCTCGCTGCAGCAGTCAGTGAAGAGCGGGATACTCTGGAAGATGTGTTGGAGCCCTACCTGATTCAGCAGGGTTATATCGCCCGCACACCGCGAGGGCGAGTGGCAACCGGCCTGGCTTATGAGCACTTCGGCCTGCCGAAGCCCGATAATAAATAGAGAGAGGATGGGGTGAAGGAAGTTTTCAGTATTCCGCTGCGGGTTTATATCGAGGATACCGATGCTGGTGGTATCGTTTATTACGTGAATTATTTGAAGTATATGGAGCGCGCGCGCACAGAACTGCTGCGCTCCCTCGGGTATGATAAGCCGGCAATGCCGGAACAGGGGCTGTTACTGGTGGTGCACTCCGCCGAGATTCAGTATCGAAAGTCCGCACTTCTTGATGATGCATTGCGCGCTACGGCCTCGATTGGCAAACTGGGGCGGGCCGCAGTGACTTTTGAGCAAAAAATCTGGCGCGGCGATGAGCTAATTTGCGAAGGTGTGGTCAAAGTTGCTTGTGTCGCTGACGACAGCCGCAGGCCCTGTGCCCTGCCGGAACCTATTTATTCAGCATTAAAGGCAGTTATTTAAGAAGATGAACGCCGGTGAACAACTTTCTCTTTGGGGGCTAATCCAGAACGCCAGCCTGTTGGTACAGTTAGTTATGCTGCTGCTGTTACTGGCCTCTGTGGTGTCCTGGGTGATGATTATCCAGCGTGGGCTTTACCTGTCCCAGGCCAAGCGCTCCCTGAACAATTTCGAACGCCGCTTTTGGTCCGGTGCCGACCTGAACAAACTCTTCCGCGAAGGTAACGAGCGAGCGGAAAAAGGCCGAACCGATGGTGTTGAGTCCCTTTTCCGCGCCGGTTTTACCGAGTTTACCCGCCTGCGCCAACAGGGCAGCAGCGGCCCTGAAGCGGTGATGGAAGGCACTGAGCGGGCCATGCGTGTGGCTATGTCCCGGGAGCAGGAAAAGGTGGAAATGAACCTGCCGTTCCTGGCAACCGTGGGCTCTGTCAGTCCTTATATCGGCCTGTTTGGCACCGTGTGGGGGATTATGAATTCCTTCCGTGGCCTCGCCACTATGCACCAGGCCACTATTGCTACGGTCGCACCTGGTATCAGTGAGGCGTTGGTGGCTACGGCTATGGGCCTGTTTGCGGCAATTCCTGCGGTAATGGCTTTTAACCGCTATTCCGCCAAGGCCGAATCGCTGTTGTCCAGCTACGAAACTTTCGCCGAGGAGTTTTCCTCTATCCTGCACCGCAAAGTGCATTCCGGCTGAGTAGTGAATAGGCGAACCCTATGAGTGTGTTTCGCAAGGGAACCAAGAAGAAGCTGGTCTCCGAGATCAATGTGGTGCCCTACATTGACGTAATGCTGGTGCTGCTAATTGTCTTTATGGTCACGGCACCATTGTTGATGCAGGGGGTCAAAGTCGACCTTCCAAACGCGCCCTCGGCGCCGATGGAGGAAACCGATGAGGAGCCGCTGATTATTTCTGTGCGCTCCGATGGCACCTATTACCTAAATCTGGGGACTGACGAGAAGAGCGCCAAGCCGCTCGAAGAAATTAAACAAACGGTCGCTAAGGTGTTGCGCCAAAAGCCGGGAACTCCGGTTTTGGTGTGGGGTGACACCGAGGCCCGCTATGGCCTGATCGTCAATGCCATGACCGAACTGCAGCAGGCGGGAGCGCCCAGCGTCGGCCTGGTGACAGAGCCACCTCAGGGGTAGGGTGCCGGTGAATAAAGGCTTTTATGCATTGGCGATCATCATCAGCCTCGTGTTACACGGGGCGTTGATAGCTGCCATGACCTACGGCTGGGAAGCCAGCAGTATGCCCGAGCGCAAACCGATGCCAAAGTTTGTGCAGGCTAAACTGGTGACGATTGAAGCGGCAACACCGAAGAAGAAACTGCCGAAAAAGGTCGATAAAATAAAACAGCGTGCCGATCGCGCTGCGGAGCAAAAACGCAAGGCTGAGGTCGAACGTAAGCGCCGCGCAGCCCTGGAGCAGAAGAAAAAGCTCGAGGCGGAAAAGAAACGCAAAGCGAAAGTCGAAGCTGATCGCAAGGCACAGGCAGAGAAGGCCCGTCGCGAGAAAGAGCAGCAAGAGAAGGCGCGCAAAGAAAAAGAGCTGAAGGAGAAGCTGGCCCAAGAGCGCCAGAGTTCTTTTGACGAGGCCCTCCAGGATGAAGAGGAACTGCTGGATGCGAATGAGGCCGAGCAAGCGGTGATGTCCGTTGGCCAGGCGATCCAGCAGCAAATTGAGGCGGTATGGAGTCGCCCGCCCAGTGCCCGAAACGGTATGCTTACCAAGGTGAGAATAAACTTTGTCCCCACCGGCCGGGTGGTGGCAGCTAATATCGTCGAGGGCAGTGGTAATGCCGCCCTGGATCGCTCGGTACTGACCGCTATTAAAAAAGTGGAGGTATTTCCCGAAGTGGCCGACCTGGCCCGGGAGGAACCAGTGGTATTTGAGCGGGAAGTCCGCACAACTATTTTGAACTTTAAAGTCGAAGATCTGCGCCAATGATCAAGAGTTTACTGAAGACAGTCGTCATTATTGCAATCGCCTCGGTGAGCCTGGGGGCCCGAGCCCAGCTGGTGGTGGATATCACCAGCGGTATCGATGACCCCACACCGATCGCCGTGTCCCCATTCAGCTGGTCTGGTGGCGGGGTACTGGCGGAAGATGTTTCCGGGATTATTTCCTCAGACCTTCGTCGCAGTGGCCTTTTCTCCCCTGTGCCCAAGGAGGACATGCTGTCTTTCCCCAAGGCCCCGGAAGACGTGGTATTCCGCGATTGGCGTATCCTCGGCACCGAGTACATAGTGACCGGCCGCATTGAGCCGCAGGCCACCGGTTACCTGCTCACTTTTGATCTGGTCAATGTTTTCGGCCAGCACAAGATGTTCACCAAGCAAGTGCGCGGCGGCCAGACCCAGCTGCGGGATATCGCCCACCGCGCCGCCGATGAGATCTTTGAAGCTATCACCGGTATTCGAGGTGCCTTCTCCACGGAAATGGTGTACGTGCAGGAAGAGACCCGTGGCGGCAAGCCCAGCTATCTGCTGATGCGTGCCGATATCGATGGTGCTCGCGCCAAGCAGATCCGCCGTTTCAGTGCGCCGGTGATGTCTCCCATGTGGTCCCCCAATGGCCAGGAGCTCGCCTACGTCTCCTTTGAAACCGGGCGCCCGGCAATTTTCCGCGAGAACCTGCGCACGGGTGCGCGCAAGCAATTAACTAACTTCAAGGGCATCAACAGTTCGCCGACCTGGTCCCCGGATGGAACCAAACTGGCGATGGTGCTCTCCAAGGACGGCAACCCGGAGATCTACGTGCTGGATCTGGTCAGTAATAAACTGACAAGAATGACAAGGCACTTCTCCATTGATACCGAGCCGAACTGGATGCCAGATGGTAAATCACTGGTTTTCACCTCCGATAGGGGAGGGAAGCCACAAATTTACCAATTGACTCTTGCCACTGGTCAAGTCGACCGCTTAACCTTCGATGGCGATTACAATGCGCGGCCCCGTGTTTCTCCCGATGGAAAGACACTGGTGATGGTGCATCGTAATAGGGGCGTATTTACCATCGCTACGATGGATATCAACTCGGGCAGAGTGCGTGTCCTTACGGAGACTACGCTGGACGAATCCCCTAGTATCGCGCCGAATGGGGCCATGTTGATGTACGCTACCAAACGTGGGGATAAAGGTATTCTGGCAGCGGTGTCGCTGGATGCCGGGGTGAAGTACAACCTGCCCTCTCAGAGGGGTGATGTCCGTGAACCGGCCTGGTCGCCGTACTTTGAATAAGGCGGGGGTGCCCGACGCGTTTAAGCGAAGGGTGTGAATTAGAGCAAGTAGAAATCTTTCAGGATTTTCGATAACACTATATATAAAGCGGAGTAGCTTATGTTGAAATCAGTAAAAACAGGCCTCGGGTTAGCCTGTGTATTGGCAGTAATGGCTGGTTGTAGCAGCAATGACACCAAGACTGGCGGGGAAACCATTGTTGATGAAACCGCAAATAATACCGCGGTTGAAACCACCGAATTTGATACCCCGAAAGAGCCTGTAGCACCTCTGGAAAACGTAGTTTACTTCGATTTCGACCAGTCCCTGCTGAAGCCCGAAACCCGTGAGCTGCTGATCCGTCACGCTGACCGTATGCGCGCTGCCACCGGTTCTGTTCGCCTGGAAGGCCACGCTGACGAACTGGGTACTCGCGAGTACAACCTGGCTCTGGGTGAGCGTCGTGCCAATGCCGTTCGCGACTTTTTGGTACTGCAAGGCGTAGACGCAGCTAACCTGGAAGTAATCAGCTACGGTGAAGAGCGTCCGGCTCAAATGGGTTCTAACGAATCTGCCCGTGCGATGAACCGTCGCGTTGTTATTAACTAATCGTAAAAATGGATGCCAATGGCTTTAACGATTAGAAAACTAGCGATCGCCGCAGCAGTAATGACTGCGGCATCGCCGGTATTTTCCCAGGCCCCGATTGTAGACCTGTCTTCTAAAAGCCAGGACCAGTCGACCATTACTTATACCGATGAAGTGGAAAGCGGTGCTCCAACACAGCTCGCCCGCGCCGGTATGTCACCACCCCGAGCCCAGGGCAACCCCCAGGCCGAAGCCTACTATCAAATGCAGGTTTTGCAGCAGGAAGTGCGGGAATTGCGTGGCACAGTTGAAGAGTTGCGCCATGAGATCAAGCGTCTCAAACAGCAGCGCACCGAAGATTATATGGATCTGGACCGGCGTATTGCGCGCCTGAGTGGTACAGAGCCTGCGGCTCAGCCGCCGTCTACCGCTGAAGGCGGTGCTTCGTCCATGCAAGGGCAGGGGGGCTCAGCAATGCCGCCTAAACCCCAGGGCCCGAAAGACGGCAAGAGCGAGCGCGACCGCTACCAGGCCAGCTTTGGCTTGGCCCGCAATGGCGATTACGGCGGCGCCAGTGAAGAGTTCAAAAGCCTGTTGCAGGACTTCCCCAATGGCCAGTACGCCCCGAATGCGAATTACTGGCTGGGTGAGATTGCACTGGTTCAAGGCAACCTGGAAGAGGCGCGAGAGTGGTTCGTAGCTCTCCTCGACGGTTACCCGAATTCCAGCAAAGTCTGGGATGGCCGCTACAAGCTGGGCACTGTTTATCACCAGCTGGGCGACCAACAAAAAGCCCGCAACCTGCTGGAGCAGGTGGCAGCTAGTGACGCCAGAGCATCGAACCTGGCGAAGAAGTATCTGCAGGAGAACTTCCAGTAGCATCCAACCGCTACTGACTGCCATCGCTGGTTTTTTGAGCAGAAAAAGCCTATGATCCCGCGCCCGGGTGGCATGTGCCACTCGGGCGTTTTTGTGTTGGGTGTGTATGACCGATCTTTCCAAAGAATCACTCAGAATCAGTGAAATTTTCTACTCCCTCCAAGGAGAAGCGCGAGAAAGTGGCCTTCCTACGGTGTTTGTACGCCTGACGGGCTGCCCGTTACGCTGTACCTATTGCGACTCCGAGTACGCCTTTTACGGCGGCGAACGCATGACGCTGGAGCAGATTTTGCAGCAGGTGCAAAGCCATCCCGCTCGCCATGTGTGTGTTACCGGTGGTGAGCCCCTGGCCCAGCCCAATTGTTTCCCCTTGATGAAGGCGCTTTGCGATGCGGGCTATGCGGTGTCCCTCGAGACCAGTGGCGCTATGCCTGTGGATAAAGTGGATGAGCGGGTGTCGAGAGTGGTCGACCTGAAAACGCCGGCCTCCGGGGAGCAGCACCGCAACCGAATGGAGAATATGCAAGTGCTCACTCGCCAGGACCAGATCAAGTTTGTGATCTGTGATCGCGGGGATTACGACTGGGCCCGATTCACCCTGGATCAGTACCGCATACCTGAGCGGGTTGGAGAGGTGCTTTTCTCCCCCAGCTACGAGCAGCTGCAGCCGCGCCTGCTAGCTGAATGGATACTGGAGGATGGGTTACCGGTGCGTATGCAGATGCAAATGCACAAGCTGTTGTGGGGTGACATCCCCGGCGTATAAAGCGCCGCTGCGCCACATCAAGAAAAGAGGAAAAAATGACAGCAAAGAAAGCAGTAATCTTGCTATCCGGTGGCCTGGACTCAGCCACCGTACTGGCCATGGCTCGCGCTGAGGGCTACGAGTGCTACGCCTTGGGCTTCGATTATGGTCAGCGTCACGAGGCAGAACTATTGGCTGCGCAAAAGGTGGCGAAGGACTTGGGGGCCGTTGAGCACAAGGTGGTTAAGCTCGACCTGCGCTCAATCGGCGGATCGGCGTTGACCGATGACTCTATTGAAGTACCCGAAGAGGAAACCCCCGGTATTCCGGTGACCTATGTGCCGGCGCGAAACACGGTATTCCTGTCTATTGCCCTGGGTTGGGCTGAGGTGCTGGGTGCCCAGGATATTTTCGTGGGTGTGAACGCCGTGGACTACTCCGGCTATCCGGATTGCCGCCCAGAATATATTGAGGCCTACGAGAAGATGGCCAACCTGGCTACCAGGGCCGGTGTCGAGGGCAATAAGCTGTCTATACGTGCGCCGCTGATGGACATGAGCAAGTCGGATATTGTTACCGAAGGAACCCGCTTAGGGGTGGACTACAGTTTAACTGTGTCCTGCTACCAAGCCTTGCCAGATGGCGCTGCCTGCCGTCGCTGCGACAGTTGCCGCCTGAGGGCTGCCGGTTTCACAGAGGCCGGCCTGGAGGACCCCACGGTCTACGCACCTTAATTGGCCGTTGGCGCCAATTTTTTGAACAAATACCTAACTCCTTAAATTTGTTAGATTTTTTTTCGAGTTAGGTATTGTCTTTTCGAAATAGATCCGTAAGATACGCAGCTCCTCACAACGAGGCATCGAAAAGGGTCGTTAGCTCAGTCGGTAGAGCAGTTGGCTTTTAACCAATTGGTCGCTGGTTCGAATCCAGCACGACCCACCATTTTCGACAGGGATGCCCAAGGCAACCCACCTAGTTTTTACACTTCTGCGCGAAGGTAAAAACAACCCGAGTTGGACCATTACCAAGTTAGTCCAACCATCCTGGGGGTCGTTAGCTCAGTTGGTAGAGCAGTTGGCTTTTAACCAATTGGTCGCTGGTTCGAATCCAGCACGACCCACCATCTCTCTTATTTCCTCAATGTTTATT